>NZ_JBMDWJ010000312.1:0-3340 GCF_048595215.1 Siphonobacter sp. | reverse complement strand
ATGATCTGGATCGATGAGGTGGATTTACAGCTCGTCCTTTCCAGATGCCGAGAACGAATGCTTCCCAAAAACAAACTGATTTTACAGAAAGGACAAATTGCCCAGCAGTATTTTTTCATCGTATCCGGGGGCGTTCGTTTTTTTTACGAGAGCCAGGAGCAGGAAAATACGACGTGGGTATTGTTTAAAAATGAAGTCTTAACTGAAATATCCAGCTTACATCCCCAAAAGCCATCCCGGTTCAATATTGAAGCAATCGAAGAAACGAAGCTGATTGTGATTGACAAAAAGGATATGGATTTTCTGTATGGCCAGGTGACAGCCTGTGAAGAATTTGGCAGAAAAATCTGGGAAGCGACCACGATACGTATGATTGACCAGCTTTTGAATTTCCAAACCTTATCTGCCGAAGAACATTATCTCTCTTTTCTCAAGAATTCCCAACTTATTCAAAAAGCCCCCGTAAAGCAGGTCGCCGCCGTACTAGGGATTACCCCCAATGCCCTGAGCCGAATCAGAAAAAAAATTCGGTAAACCTCATTCTCTACCCTTTGGTAGTTTTGCCCCTTTGTCATCCGGGTACTTTTGAGTCATAAAAAAAACAACAATGACTCAACCCAAAGAAAATCCAGCGATGACTCAGAATTCGTATTCTGACGAAGCATTAATTAAAAACTTTCCGGGCTTTACGAATCAATATGCCACCGTAAATGGTGTTCGCCTGCATTACGTCGAAGGAGGTAGTGGCTCGCCCTTACTTTGTTTGCCTGGTTGGCCGCAAACCTGGTATTCGTACCAACCCGTTGCCCTGGAACTCGCCCAGAAATACCGGGTAATCATTGTAGATATCCGAGGCATGGGAAGTTCCGAAAAGCCTCAATTTGGTTACGATAAAAAAACCATGGCCGCTGATATTCTGGCCTTAGTCCAGCACCTAGGATTAGCAAAGGTTTCGATCATGGGTCACGACATTGGCGGAATGGTCGCCATGAGTTTTGCGTTTAATTATCCCGCCTTCGTCGAAAAGCTGATTGTTCTGGACGGCTCGCACCCAACCGAGGGAATGCTACAGATGAGTTTGATACCTCCGACGGGCACCTTTACCGAGAAAATGGATGGCAATCGACCCTACGCCTGGTGGATGGGATTTAATCAAGTGAAAGGATTGCCCGAACAAGTACTGGCCGGCCGCTTCCAGTACTTGCTGGACTGGCTTTTTCACTACGTCATGATTGACGATCGTAAAATGACTTCCCTGGAAAGAGACGTTTATGCCGCTTCTTACAACGATGCCGAAAGCATCCGGGCCGCTAACGCCTGGTACCAAACGTTTGTAGAGGACATCGAAGATGCGAAAAGCTACCCGCCTTTGGAAATGCCCGTGTTAGCAATCGGCAGCTACATAAGTTATCAGTACATGCAGATGGGATTACCTCCCGTAGCCAAAGATTTGCACCTGGTTGGCATTATGGATAGTGGGCATTACCTATTCGAAGAGCAACCAACGCAGGTACTGAAGGCAGTATTCAACTTCCTGACCTAATCCGTTCATGAATCATTTTGAAGAAAAAATAGCCATGCAAAAGAAAATTGTAGTATTCGGTGCTACCGGCAATTTAGGCCGTAGAATTACGCGTGAACTTTTACAAAGAGGGGCTACGGTGCAGGCAATCGTTCGACCCTCTGCCGATCCCGAAAAAACGAAAGCGTTGCAACAACCGGGAGCGACCGTGAAGGAAGTAGATACGGACAGTGTAGAAGCCCTGGCCCAGGCGAGTGCGGGAGCCCATTGCGTCGTGTCTGCCGTAGCCGGTTTGGGCGATGTAATTATTGATCTCCAGAAAAGAATCCTGGATGCTGCGGTACAGGCCGGTGTTCCCCGATTTATTCCTTCTGACTTCTGTACGGATTATACCGATTTAGTACCGGGTGAAAATCGGAATTTTGATTTACGAAGAGAATTCAGAAGTTACCTTGACTCTACGCCCATTCAGGCTTCTTCCATTTTCAATGGTGCTTTTGCGGACATACTCCAGTACAACACGCCAATTCTAAACCTGAAAGAGAAAAGCATCGGTTACTGGGGTGACAAAGCAGATTGGAAACTGGATTTCACGACGATGGACGATACGGCCGCCTTCACGGCAGAAGTAGCCCTGGATGCGGAAGCTCCCAGAAATCTACCAATTGCCAGTTTTCAGGTAAGTCCTAATGAACTATGGCAGGAAGTAAAAGAGCTAACGAATCAGGAGTTTCGCATTCACCAGCTAGCCAGTCTTGAGGATTTTGCCCAATTTATAAAAAAGCAACGAGCCGATTACCCCGCCGGAGAGCAGGAGCTGTATGCCAAGTGGCAACAGGGTCAGTATATGTATTCGATGTTTACGACCCAGCACACGCAATTAGCCAATGACCGATACAAAAACCTGACCTGGACAACAAGCCTAGATTTTATCAAGTCATTTGTTCAATAAACGGAAGAAATCGAAAGTACTGCGTCTTAATCATGTGGCGTAGAATCGTATGCCAATCAACGTACGATTACTCGTTAGGTAAAAAGCTTTTCAGAATATTCTTCCATCCAGTAGCGGCATTTAAAACGACGACACTCAATTTCCGCGACTGCTTTCGAGGCTTTTCTCAGTCAAGAAAGCAGTCCGGAAATTGGATGGCGATTCCCCCGTTTTCGTCAGGAATAAGCGACTAAAATAAGCGGGATCCTGATAACCCAAATTGTAGGCAATTTCCTTGGCCGTAAGCGAAGTATGTACTAAAAGCCGTTTTGCCTCCAGAACAATGCGATCTTTAATCACCTCATTGGGCTGCGGTAAGCGTAATCGATTGAACTTATGAGTAATGGTTTTGGGAGATATACACAGCAAATCGGCGTAGTCCGCAACTGTATGTTTGGATTTGTAATGCTCTTCTACTAAGCGGGTGAATTTGCGAAAAAATTCCAGATCACTTTGCGGTTCGTTTACTGCATTCTCCAAATGTTGTCTTTTCCAGGAGCGGGTCGCTCGAATCAACAATTGTTTCAGATAGGTCCGGACCATCTCTTCCAAAGAGCTGTCGTTGAGCTTGAATTCGTGTACCATTTCCGTAAACAAACCCCTGATAAACGCTATTTCTTCTTCCGGAGCCTCTACTTTCGGCATGTTGTGAATGTTGTTGAACAACAATCCATCACAGGCCACTTCCTGATCATGAATCTGTATGCAGTAAAAATCACGATTGTAGAAAATGAAATAGCCGTCATCCGAACCCGCTTCTTCTAGCTGCAGGTACTGGTTGGGACTAACGAAGAAAAGGGCTGGTCGCTGAGTTTCGTAAACTTAAA
>NZ_JBMDWJ010000311.1:0-7239 GCF_048595215.1 Siphonobacter sp. | reverse complement strand
TGGAATGAAACCTTTAACGTAGTAGCTCCCGAGCATCCGGTACGGCGGGCCATTTACGAACGAAACGCGGAACAACACGGCTGGGCTCCGCCCCTATTTAAAGAACCCGAAGCACCCGTCCCGTTTAAGGTAATTTCTTCGGAAAAACTCATTACTCGGCTGGCGTACACGTTCCAGTATCCCGATCCGCTGGCCTTTCCTTAGGGCTTACCAGCCGTTCGACTGGCTGATTAGTTCGGCCAGATCCAGGACTTTGATCTGGTCTTCTTTTTCTTTGTTTTTAACGCCATCCGTCATCATCACCATACAGAAGGGACAGGCGACGGCGATGGTTTTCGCTCCAGTACCCAGGGCTTCTTCCGTTCGTTCGATGTTGATGTCTTTTCTACCAGGTTCGGGTTCCTTGAACATCTGGGCACCACCCGCTCCGCAGCAGAGGCCGTTTTTCCGGGAACGCTTCATTTCTACCAAATCAGCATCCAGAGCCTGAATAACGGCCCGTGGAGCTTCGTACACGCCATTTGCCCGCCCTAGGTAACAGGAGTCGTGATAGGTGATTCGCTGACCACGAAAGGCTCCGCCCTGTACGGTCAGGCGGCCTTCGTCGAGCAACTGCTGTAGAAAGGTGGAATGATGAATGACTTCGTATGTGCCGCCCAGAGCCGGATATTCGTTTTTCAGCGTATTGAAGCAGTGGGGACAGGCCGTCACGATTTTCTGTACGCCATATCCGTTTAGCACTTCAATATTGGTTAAGGCCTGCATCTGAAACAGAAACTCGTTTCCGGCCCGACGAGCCGGATCACCCGTACAGCTTTCTTCCGTACCCAGCACCGCAAATTTGATCCCCGCCTGATTGAGAATCTTGGCGAAAGCAACGGTTACACGTTTGTAACGGTCGTCGAAACTACCTGCACAACCCACCCAGAATAATACTTCGGGCGTATTTCCATGAGCCATCAGTTCGGCCATGGTAGGTACTTTATAGTCCATACTCATACACGAATTGCGTTGAAACGGTTACAACTGCTCGGCCCAGTTAAAGCGGTCGCCGGGCGAGAATTTCCACGGAGCCTGATTGTTTTCCACATTTTGGAACATGGCATTCCAGGCGGCCGGAGCGTTGGATTCCTCCATGGCCTGATACCGACGCAGTTGCAGAATAATGTCAAGCGGATTAATCAAAATAGGGCAAGCCTGTACGCAAGCCTGACAAGTCGTACAGGCTCGTAATTCCTCCGTCTGGATATAGTCGCCCAGCAGTGATTTTCCGTCGTCCTTCAGCTTGCCGCCGTTGGCTTGCAGGTTTTTTCCCAGATCCTCCAGCCGATCCCGGGTATCCATCATGATTTTCCGGGGGGAGAGTTTTTTACCCGTCAGGTTCGCCGGACAGGCTGCTGTACATCGCCCGCACTCGGTACAGGAATAGGCGTCCATGAGGTTTTTCCAGGAAAGATCCATGACGTCTTTAGCTCCAAATCTGCCAGCTTCCGGCGGAGTTCCCGTATCCGTTTCGGTACCGAGCATCAGTTTTACTTCCCGCGTGACGGAAGGCATGGCATCCATGGTTCCCTGCGGCTGAAATCGGGTAAAATAGGTATTCGGAAAGGCCAGAAAGATGTGCAGGTGTTTGGAATAGGTAACGTATACGGCAAAGGCAAAAATGCCCAGAATATGAAACCACCAGGCAACCCGTTCGATGAAGAGCAAAGCTCCCGTACTAAAACCCGCGAAAACTGGCTTCAGAAACTGGCTGATGATAAAATCACCCACAAGCGGATAATGGGCCTGTCCGCGTTCCTGTAACAGGCTATCAGTAGCATTCATACTCAGAATGGCTACCATCAGTACGATCTCGGTAATCAGAATAATGTTGGCATCCCGCACGGGCCAGCCTTTCAATTCCCGGTGCTGACGGGCTTGCAACCGGGGAACCAGCCGGACATCCCGGCGAATCAAGAAGAGTACACAGGCCACGAGTACACCCAGTGCCAATACCTCAAAAAAATCAATCAGGAAGGGATAAAAACCACCCAGTACCGGAGCAAAAAGGCGGTGGGTGCCGAGTAAACCATCCAGTACAATCTCCAGTACTTCAATGTTGATCAACAGGAAACCCGCGTAGACCAGCAGGTGCAGTATACCCACCAGCGGCCGATCGAACATGCGTTGCTGCCCGAACGCGATCCGGAGCATGGTACGCCAGCGAAGACCCGGCTGATCACTCAAATCCTCGGCCCGGCCGAGTTGGATTGTTTGCTGAATGCTTCGAATCCGTCGAACCATCATCCAGCCAACCAATCCTACTACTAATGCAAAGACTACTTGCGGTAGGAGTTGCATATCTTCTTGGTTTTGCTCGAAAAAATCAATTTACTCTAGCAAAGATACCATTTGCGAAATAGTATGCAAGCATAATAACTAGTTTCCTGCACAAGGCTGAAAGCAGAAAAACAAGGGAATATATTCTACATCAAAGGGCTTTAGATTCGGGGGAAATTCATGAAGGCACTCTTTTTTATCCAATACATACTTTGAACTAACATCCTACAGCCATGAATACTGAACCGAAAGATACCAATGGACTGAGAGAAAATACGGAGAAGCAAGAACCAGAAAAGTTATATCTGGGTCTGAGCCCCTCTGAACTGAAAGCGCTGGAAAGTGAAGGTATTGAGAATTATGAACAGTCCTTTGAAGAGGAAAAAGGAGAGTTTGATCCAACCGATATGGAAACGGAAGTAAATATTCGCGAACGGGGAAGTGTTGACCGGGCCGACCGCCACCAGCAAGACGCCGATCGCCATAGTCAGCACGATGAGGCTCCGATTAAGGAAGACGATCCGCTGCTGTAATTGATATTTGTTGGGAAGGCCATACTCTTCTCTAAACCCCACAACTCTTTAACTTTATGAGTGCTGTTGCACTACCTCCTTCGAAAGCCACCCGTCGTCGCCGTACCCGTCTTTGGTCAAAAGATCCAAAGCGGTCGGCTAAGGTGGCAGGTTTAGTCTATACCACCGACGATCAACCGGGCATTCATCGCTTACGACATAATAAATCGTTTCGGTATGTCGATGCCGACAAAAAGCCGATACGCGATATGGATACGCTACGGCGAATCCGTTCATTGGTTATACCACCAGCCTGGGAAAAAGTGTGGATAAGTCCCTTGGCTAATGGTCACTTGCAGGCTACGGGTTTCGATACGAAGGGTCGTAAGCAGTATCGCTATCATCCGGACTGGAATGCCATTCGCAACGAAACCAAGTTTTACCGGCTGGTAGAATTCGCTGAAGTACTCCCAAAGATTCGAGAGCAGGTTGAAAAAGACTTACGTCGCCCGGGACTACCGTACGAGAAAGTACTGGCACTCATTGTTCGGCTCATGGAAAAGACCAGCATTCGAGTGGGTAACGAAGAGTACAAGAAGCAAAACGGCTCGTATGGTCTTACCACCATGCAGGACGAACACGCTGACATTGAAGGATCAAAAGTTACCTTTCGTTTCAAAGGGAAAAAAGGCGTTTTCCACGAAATTAGCCTAAAGGACAAACGACTGGCTAAGTTGATTCAGCGATGTAAAGATGTACCCGGTGAGGAGCTTTTTCAGTATGTAGATAATGAAGGCAACCACCGTAGTGTCGGCTCTGGTGATGTCAATACGTATCTACGCGAAATCACGGGTGAAGAGTTTACGGCTAAGGATTTCCGTACCTGGCGGGGTACACTGGGAGCTTTTGAGGCTTTTCAGTCCCTCGGCTTATTCGATACGCCTACGGCCTGTAAACGTAATATCAACCGCTGTTATGATCTGGTAGCTGAGGCTTTGGGTAATACTCGGGCCGTCAGCAAGAAATACTACGTACATCCCAAAGTAATTACGGCTTATGAATCAGAAAAACTTTGGGGCTATTGCGAAGGACTGGATACGGCTCCCAGTGAAACGGCAGATCCTTCGTCTTTGTCTCCCCTGGAGCTGAAAGTGAAGCAATTGCTGGAAGCAACGGTCTAGTACCGTTCCCTAAATATGTACTCGACATTAGTTAGCATGTATATGAAAAAATCATTGGTAATCAATTGATTACCAATGATTTTTTGCTTTTTCACGGCTTTGGTTCTGGGTAAATACCGGGCCCTATCCGCTATGACTCCTAAACCGCTTAAGTTTGCTAACTGATTTTAGGTAAGAAAACTATGTTGGCAAAGACTTACGGAGCGGCCATTTTCGGCGTGAATGCAACCCTGGTTACCGTTGAAGTAACGGTAGGACAGGGGACAGGTACTTTTTTGGTAGGACTGCCTGATAGTGCAGTAAAAGAGAGCGTGCAACGCGTGGAAGCCGCCATCAAATATCACGATTACTTTTATCCACGAACGAAGACCGTAATCAATCTAGCTCCGGCAGATGTACGTAAAGAAGGCTCCGCGTATGATTTACCCATTGCCTTGTGCGTATTACACGCTTCGGAACAAGCAAATCTGAAAAAGCTGGAAGAATACCTAATCATGGGTGAACTGTCACTCGACGGCAAATTGCGGCCCATCAAAGGAGTACTGCCCATTGCCATCGAAGCTCGCAAAAACCAGTTCAAGGGATTCATTTTACCGAAAGAAAATGCTTCGGAGGCTTCCATTGTCAATAATATCGACGTGATTGGCGTCGATACGCTCAGCGAGGCGGTGGATTTTCTGAGGGGGACGCTAGATATTGAACCTACCACATCCGATACGCGGGACATTTTCCTGACTATTCTTAACGAATACGAAACTGATTTTGCTGACGTACAGGGTCAGGAAAATATCAAACGCTCGCTGGAAATTGCCGCAGCCGGTGGGCATAACGTGATCATGATCGGACCGCCGGGGGCGGGAAAGACCATGCTAGCCAAACGCCTTCCCAGTATACTTCCGCCCTTGTCTTTGCACGAGGCTCTTGAAACAACGAAGATTCATTCCGTGGCGGGCAAGCTGGGCAGTCGGGCAACACTCATTGCCCGTCGTCCCTTCCGGAATCCGCACCATACGATTTCGGATGCCGCTCTGGTGGGTGGTGGGGGCATGCCGCAACCCGGCGAGATTTCACTGGCTCACAATGGTGTCCTGTTTCTGGACGAACTCCCTGAGTTTAAGCGGTCGGCTCTGGAAGTCATGCGGCAACCGCTGGAAGAGCGGACCGTTAGTATTTCGAGGGCTCGTTGGGCGGTGGAGTTTCCGGCTAATTTCATGCTCATTGCCAGCATGAACCCCTGTCCGTGTGGATATTACAATCATCCCGAAAAGGAATGCACCTGCCCGCCCGGTAGCGTCAGCAAGTACCTGAGCCGTATATCCGGTCCTCTACTCGATCGGATTGATTTACACGTGGAAGTGACCCCGGTTAATTTTGAGCAATTATCTTCTACCCGAAAGTCAGAAGCGAGTGTCGCCATTCGCGAGCGGGTCATCAAGGCTCGGGAAATACAGACGGAACGGTTCACTGAACATACGGGGGTTTATTGCAATGCGATGATGCCGTCGGAGCTGGTACGGAAGGTGTGTGAACTTAGTGAAGCGGGTAAGATGTTACTGAAAACAGCCATGAATAAGTTACAGCTTTCGGCCCGAGCGTACGACCGGATTCTGCGGGTAGCTCGTACCATCGCCGATTTGGCGGGCTCCCCTGAAATCAAAATTGAGCATTTGGCTGAGGCTATTCAATACCGAAGTCTGGACCGGGAGAGCTGGGGAACATAGATTTGAGTACCCTTCTTTCCGGTTACTGGTGTTTTCACGGTACTCTATTTTTACATTTGTACGCATACGATGACCATTCAATCTGTATTTTGAACGTATTCTTACTTTTAGGAGCCAACTTAGGCGATCGGCTAGACACGTTTCAACAGGCCCGGAAACGTATTGAAGACACGATCGGACTCATTCGCGTACAATCGAGTTTGTGGGAAACGGCCGCCTGGGGTCTGACGGATCAACCCGCCTTTTTAAATCAGGTAATCGACATAGATACTGACTGGGAGCCTTTAGAATTACTTCGGCGGACGCAGGCCATTGAAATGGAACTGGGCCGGGTACGAAAAGAGAAGTGGGGAGCCCGTCTGATCGATATTGATTTGTTGTACTACGGTACGGAAGTCATTAGCGATCCGGAACTGAGTATTCCTCACCCTTACCTGGCGGAACGACGTTTTACGCTGGTACCGCTGGCCGAGATTGCCCCCGATTTCATCCATCCGGTGTTACAGCTAACCCAGCAGCAATTACTGGAAGTATGCACTGATAATTCAAGCGTGTTACGCCTGGAAGTGTAAAGACAGCACCCGGTTTCTTTCGTATCTATAGTAATTTAAAAATTCAGTTTAGTCATAAACCATTCATTATCAATCGTTTTTATTCACCTTTTCATTTCCAATTTATCTTTAACTTTCATTAACACCTTCTCCGTATGGAATTTTTGGATCGATCGCATCTACTGAGTGTAAACGATTCAAAAACTAATTCTTACAAAGCCATGAAAAACATTCTTTTGCTTGCCGCTTCTTTCATTTTCAGCACTGCCACATTCGCTCAAACCGTGGAAAAAGAACCCGTTCGTAAAATTGAAGTAACCGGAACTTCCGAAGTAGAAGTCGATCCGGATGAGTTTTACCTGACTGTTAGCCTCAAGGAGTTTTATAAAGACGAGAAAAATCAGAAGGATAAAGTCACTATCGATATTCTGGAGAAACAATTGATTCAGTCGGTACAGGGAGCCGGTTTACCGAAAGACGCCCTAACTATTCAGGGAATCACGGGTTACCAGAACAGCATTGGGAAAAAGAAAAACCCGGCTCAGTTTCTGGAAAGTAAACAATATCAGCTCAAATTAGCCAAGTTATACGATGTGGATAACTTGCTTTCGAAAGTAGATTCTCGGGGTGTTGCCAATACTTACATCAGCCGGGTGGATTACTCCAAAAAGGAACAGTTACGCAAAGACGTGAAAATTAAGGCCTTACAGAACGCCAAAGAAAAAGCCGCCTATTTAGTAGAATCGCTCGGTGACAAATTGGGCGAAGTGCTGGAAATCCACGAAATCGAAGACAGCTACAATACCCCCATGTACCAAATGGCTCAAATGCCTATGATGCGTATGGCCAAAGCCGAATCAGCGGATGTAGCCCAAAGTGATCTGGAATTCCAGAAAGTAAAATTCACCTCCCGCATTCAGGTTATTTTCCGAATCAAATAATTGTCATTCCT
>NZ_JBMDWJ010000310.1:0-3331 GCF_048595215.1 Siphonobacter sp. | reverse complement strand
CGTACGTAGCATCCGGAGCTTCGGCCAGCCCGATACTACACAGGTGCAGACCTTCCATTTTCAGAATGTTCATCGAAACACTGCCGCGATACGGCTGGGTACTATCACCGCTCAGAAAGCGGGCCGCGGCTTCAGCCTGTTGTTCGGCAGCTAGCGTGATACCCCAGATCTGATCCCGCCACTGGGCAATTTCTCCGGCGGCAAAAATATTCGGGTCACAGGTTTGGAGGTAATCATTCACGGCCACGCCGCGACCGCAGTCCAGCCCACACGCCTTGGCTAATTCCAGATTGGGCGTAGTGCCAATGGCCAGGACAACAGACTGACAGTCAATCGTTCGGCCCGATTTGAGCCGGATGCCTTCTACGGAAGCGGTCCCGTGGAAGGTTTGAATTTCTTCGTTGAAATAAATGTCAATACCCCGGTCCCGCAGGTCCTGATAGAGCATTTCGCTGGCCCGGGCATCTAGTTGCCGTTCCATGAATCGTCCGGAACGTTGAATGACGGTGACCGACAAGCCCATGTGTCGTAGTGAAGCCGCCAGTTCCAGCCCCAGCAAACCACCGCCGACCACCACGATCCGGGCATCGGGCGTACGCAGGTAGGGGCGTAGCGTATCCGCATCCACACGGGAACGCATATTGAAAATGCCGGGCAGCGGCGGTACACCTTTGGGCATAAAAGCCCGGCTGCCTGTGGCCAGAATCAGCTTATCGTACGTATGTTCGGCTCCGGTACTGTCTGTCACGACTTTATGTACGCGGTCGATGTGAACAATGCTGGTTTCGGTATGCACCCGGATGCGATTTTCCGCAAATTGTTCGGGCGACAACTTGACCAGCTGCGACCAGGATTGTTCGCCACTGATGTAGTCGGGGAGGAGTACCCGATTGTAAAATGGATATTTTTCCTGCGAAAAGACCTCAATTTCATCACTTTGATTCAATGCTCGGTACGACTGAATAAACCCCAGGGCCGCCGAGCCCGCTCCTACGATAAGGATCTTTTCCTGCGGTTTCACATACGCTTGTACTTGTACCGCTGAAAATTTGAAATCAGGTTCCTTCGATTTGGGGTCAATCAGAGTATTGGTCAGATTGTTAGCCCGACCCAGCGAACCATTACCAATTTTTCCCCAGTGCATGGGTAGAAAACAAAGGCCGGGGCGTACATCCGTGGTGAGCTGAGCCTTGACGCGTACTGTGCCCCGACGGCCCCGGATTTCAACCAGTTGGCCGTCATGTATCTGCCGGGCCTCCGCATCGGCGGGATGCATTTGCAAAAAAGGTTGGGGGAGGTGCTGGTTAAGCTTCGCCACCCGACCCGTTTTGGTCATTGTATGCCATTGATCGCGGATTCGCCCCGTCGTGAGTACCAAAGGAAATGCTCCATCCGTAGGTTCGGAAGCATTTCCGTCCGGGACAGCCTGAATTTGAGCCCGTTGATTGGCCGTGTAAAAGTGATGATCCGTAAATAATCGTTGCGTCGAGTCAGTAGCCTGAGCCGGGTACGGCCACTGAATACTGCGTTTCTGACGAAGTAAGTCATACGTTACACCCGTTACATCGACGTTAGTACCGGCGGTAAGCTGGGTGTATTCGCGATAGACTTCTTCGGCCTTCTGGTAGGGGAAAGCTCGTTCAAAGCCCATTTTACGGGCAAACCGCCAGATAATCTCCACATCGGGAAGGGCTTCGCCGGGAGCGGTCCGAATCTGGGGCAGGTAGGTAATACGGCGTTCGGCGTTGGTCATCGTGCCTTCCTTTTCCAACCAGCCCGCGGCGGGTAATACTACATCGGCAAACGCCAGCGTGTCGGCCCGACTGGAAATGTCCTGTACCACCACAAAACGGGCGTTAGTCAGGGCTTTTTCGGCGGCGTTCAGATCGGGCATGCTCACCATCGGATTGGTATTGATAATCCAGATGGCTTTCAGGCGATCATCCGCCAGTGCTTCGAACAATTCCGTCGCCGTCAGACCGGGTTTATCGGCAATTTTCACGGGCGACTGCCAAAATTCTTCCACTTCCTGCCGATGGCGGGCATTGGTTACTTCCCGGTGAGCGGGTAGGGCATTGGCTAGTCCACCCACTTCCCGACCGCCCATGGCATTGGGCTGACCCGTCAGCGAAAACGGTCCGTTACCAGGGGTGCCGATTCGCCCCGTAATGAGGTGGAGGTTAATGAGCGAAAGGTTTTTATTTACGCCCACGACCGACTGGTTCAGTCCCATTGTCCACAAGGACAGAAAGCCTTTGGAGGAACCAATCCACTCGGCGGCCTGATGAATATCCGCTTCCGGTACGCCACATAGCTCGGCTGCTTCGGCGATACTGCGTTGAAAGACGCTTTCCCGATAAGCTTCAAAACCATCGGTATGATCCAGAATGAAATTGGTATCAACTTTCTCTTGTTCAATTAATAAACGGCCAATGGCGTGGTTAAGCACAATGTCCGTACCGGGTCGCAAAGGCAGATGCAGGTCAGCGGAACGGGCGGTATCCGTGACCCGTGGATCGACGCAAATGATTTTTACCTGCGGATTCGCGGCTTTGTGAGCTTCAATCCGACGCCATAGGATGGGATGACACCAGGCTGGATTGGCTCCCTGCACGTAAAACACATCGGCTTCTTCAATATCATCGTAGCAAACGGGTACGGAATCTTCGCCCAGTGAAAGTTTATAACCTACGACGGCTGAACTCATGCACAACCGCGAGTTGGTATCGATGTTATTCGAACCAATAAAGCCTTTGATTAACTTATTGACGAGGTAATACTCCTCCGTCAGGCACTGGCCCGATACGTAAAACGCAACGGAATCAGGACCGTATTTCTGAATGAACGTTTTAAAAACCGCTGCGGTACGATCCAGAGCTGCGTCCCAGCTGACGCGTTCGAGGGGAGCCGAACGTCCGTACCGCATCTGCGGGTAGAGCAAGCGATCGGACTGATCCATCACCGTATAGTGCAGGTTCATGCCCTTCGAGCAAAGCAGGCCCCGGTTGGAAGGGTGCTGCGGATCGCCCTGTACGGAAAGCTGTCCCGAAGCTTCGGTTTTCACCACAATACCGCAACCCACGCCGCAGTAGCAACAAGTCGTTTGATGGGTGTTTTCCATAAGGGAGGGCTTTTTATTATGCGTTTTTTAGAATACAGATAATTCGGAGCATTTAAACCGATGTCGTCCTCAATACTGGCTGACTAGCAGCCATTGAGCCTTCCAGGCTGGATCTATCCATGACTAAACATTCCATGGGGGCCATCCCATGGGGACGACAGCCTGCTCTAGACCACCGCGTTGCGGCTATCGTAGGTCATTCCGTTGCTC
>NZ_JBMDWJ010000309.1:0-56799 GCF_048595215.1 Siphonobacter sp. | reverse complement strand
GCTTTGTTTTGTACCCAAATCAACCGCATTTTCCGTATTTTTGTCGGAAAGCTTACCCTGGGAACGGCAAAGAAAGACTGAACACTAACAAGAATGACTGGTACGGATATACAGCAGGCGAAGGCCTTTTTAGAAGCGGGAGAACTCGTCGCCATTCCCACCGAAACGGTGTACGGTCTAGCGGGTAATGCCCTCGATCCAGCGGCTGTACTTTCTATTTTTCGAGTAAAAAACCGACCCGCCTTCGATCCGCTCATTGTGCATACCAACGCCTTTGAACGTTTATGGGAGTTTGTGCGGGAAATCCCCGAGAAGGCTTTGGTACTGGCAGAACACTTAACGCCGGGTCCGATTACGTTTTTGTTACCCAAAGCCGAATCCGTACCTGACCTGGTGACCAGCGGTCTGGATACCGTCGCCGTACGCATTCCCCGGCACGAGGTAAGCCTTTCGCTGTTGAGTCAACTGGCCTTTCCGCTGGCCGCTCCGAGTGCAAATCCGTTTGGGTATATCAGTCCTACCACCGCTCAGCACGTCGAACAGCAACTGGGCAAGCAGATTGCCTACATTCTGGATGGCGGAGCCTGTGAAGTAGGCGTGGAGTCAACCATTGTAGGTTTTGAAGGCGATCAGGTCATTGTGTACCGCAAGGGAGGTACGCCCATTGAACGCATTGAACAACTAGTAGGCCCTGTCGAGGTACGGGCTCATTCCAGTTCCAATCCACAGGCTCCGGGCATGTTGAAAAGTCATTACGCCCCACGTACGCCATTGACCTTGATGAACGATTTTGTCTCGGTACCGCACTCAGATCGAATAGGAGTGCTTAGTTTCCAGAATGATTACGGCCGGTTGCATCAAGAAATTCTTTCCATAACGGGCGATTTTGCCGAAGCGGCCCATAATCTTTTTGCCGCCATGCGACGATTGGATGCTCTGGGCCTCGACCGAATCTACGCCGAATTAGTACCCGAACGGGATTTGGGAACTGCAATCAACGACCGGATCCGAAGAGCCGCGGCCGAATAAGAATACTTGCTTTTCACCCTCTATGACTGCATGAAAACGCTTTTGAGTACACTCGCTTGCCTGTGGATTTTTCTTCAGTCAACCGCCGCTCAGGTTCCCTTCGGGGAAGCTTGTGTAGGTACGTGGACGGGCCGGATGGAAATCTATGCTCGTGGAAAACTACGCGATACGGTTTCCGTTCGTTTGACAGTAGGAAAGACCACAGAGCCGGAAAGCTGGTCCTGGAAAACCGAGTACCTTTCTGCGAAACAGCCCGCTGTCAAAGATTACCGGTTACGATTGAAAGATGCGTCTACGGGTCTGTACCTCGTGGACGAACGTGACGGCACGGAGTTAACGAGCTATCGCTTTGGTAATAAGCTCTATAGCGTATTCGAAACGGAAGGAATCGTGCTCACCTCCACGTATGAACTACGGGAGAATGAGTTAATTTTTGAGGTTACTTCCGGAAAAAAAGGTTCGCCGCAATCCGTTGTCAACTACTCCGTCGATCATCTGCAACGCGTCGTCTTGCGGCGAAACTAATTTCTTAATTCCAGATTTCGTTCATCGCCGTAAGGATCAGCGGTTGATCATCCGTTACGACAATGGTATGCTCGTGCTGAGCCACAAATCCACCCCGGTTGCCAATCAGCGTCCAGCCATCATTGGTTTCGTTGGCGTACATGGAGTCCGTGGCGATAAACGTTTCAATGGCTACCACCGAATTTTTCTTGAAACGAGCCTTATTCGAACGATCGTAGCAATTCAGAATACTGCTCGGTTCTTCGTGTAATTTGCGGCCAATACCGTGGCCAGCCAGGTTCTTAATCACCCGGTATCCCGCTTTTTTTGCTTCCGTTTCGATCAGTAAACCGACATCCGCAATGCGTACGCCCGTTTTAATGTGGTGAATCGCCTTATGTAAAATTTCTTTAGACGTATTGACCAGCGGCTGGTGTTTCCGGGTATCCTGTCCCAGTACGAATGAACCGCCATTATCCGCCCAAAAGCCGTTCAGCTCGGCGGATACGTCGATATTAATCAGATCGCCTTCGCGAAGTACTTTTTTAGCGGAAGGAATGCCGTGGGCTACTTCGTGATTCACGCTGATGCAGGTCCAGCCGGGAAACCCGTAACTCAGGCGGGGAGCCGAGCGGGCTCCCAGTTTCTTGAGGATTTTTCCCCCGAAATTATCCAGGTCTTTCGTCGTGAGACCGGGGCGGGCGTACGCTCGCATTTCCTTGAGGGTCAGCCCGACAGCTTCGCTCACCTGTTGCATTCCCGCCAGTTCGGCCTGTGAGGTAATCGACATATTTTTCCTAATTTGTGAATAAAGGTATTGCTTGTGGATAACTGTGGATAACTCGAATTAGTTTATCCGACAATTTCCATTTCACTGAATCCGCTAGCCTGTTTCCGAAGCCGGATTTGGGTAGTGATTCGTTCTTTCAGGGCTTCCACGTGGGAAATGATCCCGATCATACGATTGGATTCGGCCTGTAATTTTTCCAGCGTTCCCAGAGCAATTTCCAGCGTATCGGGATCGAGGGTACCGAAACCTTCGTCGATGAACAGGCTTTCGATCCGGACGTTTTTCGATACCATATCGCTGAGACCCAGGGCCAAAGCCAGGCTTACCAGAAAGGTTTCTCCGCCCGAGAGTGTAGCCACCGCCCGGCGTTCGTCAAAGTTTCGATCGAGTACCCACAGATTTTCCTCATCGCCTTCGGGCGGCAGGAGCAGGTACCGATCCGAGAGGTCCTTCAAACGACTATTGGCCGAACGGGCCAGATTCGCCAGGGTTAATTTCTGGGCAAACTGATTGAATTTCTTTCCTTCCCGATCCCCCAGCCCTTCGGCCAGTAATCGCCATTTTTTATAGCGTTGTTCGAGATCCGCGATTTCGGCAATCCGGCGGGCATTTTCGGCTCGACTCGCTTCATTATCTTTGAGTGACTGCTTCCAGCCACCAATTTTCTGTAGATACTCCCGTTCAGAATTGCGGTAATCCTCCATTCGACTTTTCAACACATCGATCGACAAATCCGAATCGTCGGCCTGAATCAGGCTTTCCACTTCCTTCGTCAGGTTCTCCATCTGCGTTTCCAGTTGGGTTTTCCGGCGAATGAGCTGGTCTTTACGTTCAATCAGGGTTCGATATAATTCGGTGGATAACAAAGCCGATCGGGCTTCTTCCACACTGGCAAAGCCCGATGTGGATAACTCTGTGGATAACTTTGTCTGCAACTGGTGGAAAACTCCCTGTGTATCCAATAAGAGCCTTTTGTTTTCCACCAGCTCTGGTTCATACTGCTGCGGCGAAAAGGTTTTCTGCACCAGTTTGCGGAGCAATTCGTCACATTCGGTATTTAGATATTTTGGGTCTTTGGGGTAGCGTTTCTGTAGTTCTGCGGTGTATTCCTGCTGTTTCTGGAAGAATTCGAGGCCATTTTTCAAGTGTTTCCCAAAATGAGCCAGACTATCGCTCCGTTCCTGTAGCTGAATAAGTTCTTCGAGTAACTGGAATCGTTCGACCTCCGCCTGTACCCAGCCTTTTACCTCTTCCGATTTACCAATCTTTTCAATGGCTAACTGAGTTTTCCACATTCCCACCGCTTCCGCAATGGGCTGGAGTTCTGTCTGGGCCTGAGTTTTCTCCCGCTCCAGGGTTTGAATCGTTGCTTCCGCAGCTTTGGTCACAAGTTCGACCTGCCGTAATTGCTGCTCCGTTGTACTCAGCGAGCGTTCACGAGCCTCAAAACGGGCTTTCAAACTGGCCAATTCTTGTAAGTACCGTTCGATACTGAAATGATCATCGCTCCTGTTTTCGGCGGGATGATCCATAGAGCCACAAACGGGACAGGGTTCATCCGGACGTAACTCCGTACGCAAGCGGGGAATGGAGGTTTCCCGAATAAAGGTAAGTTGCTCTTCCTGAGCGATCTGTACTAAATTCTTAGCTTCTGTAACGGCCTGCTGAGCCGCTTGTAAGGCGGGTTCATTAGCCCGTATCAGCTTTCGTTGTTCGTCCACCTGACGATCGTAGTCAGCCAATCGTCGGCGAACGGTTTCGTACTGACGAACCTGTATTTCCAGTTGTTGTAAAGCATCACGGCGGATCTGCGACTGCTGGCGAATCTCAGGCAGCTTGGCTTGCGTATCCCAGTTATACAGCGTTCGTATGTCCGTTTGACGCCGTTGCGTTTCTTTCCACAATTCCCGCGAACTGCCCAGACAATCGCCGTACGATTCCCGCTTCCAGAGGGACTGCAATTCCCCCGAACCCGTTTTATCGAGCCAATACGTCCCTTGTTCTTTCGCCGATTGCCACTGCTGAGCCACTTCCTGCCGAGCAGTAACAAGTCCGGATACCGTTTCCCGAAACCGTTCCAGTCCGCTTTGAGCCGACTGATCCGTTACCAGTTCACTGGTCAGTTTGGCAATATCTGCCAGCAGCTGCGTGCGGTTTTGCTGGGCCCGCTGGTATTCGTTGGTCAGCCGTTCGGCCTGAATCTGAGCATTTTTTACGTTTTGTTCCTGGACCTGATATTCCGTTAATTGAGTTGAAAACTGCTGTACGCGTTCGTGCCGATTTAGGGCGGGGGTATGCTGCTCGTCGAACTGGCCTTGCTCGCGTTCCCAGCTGGGCCATTCCGTTTGCCGGATGGCTTCCAGCGATTTCCAGATTTCGCTAATCCGTACTTTTCGCTGCAACTGTACTTCCAGGCCTTTGCGTCCCGCCTCGGCCTGTCGGCAAAGCTCGTCATACTCTTTAATGGATGTTTCGTATTCTTTGACGTCTTCGTCGGATAAAAGCTTCTGTAAATCCAGTGATTGCTGTTTCTGCTCGATTTCCCTTTTGTAGCCATCATGCCAGCGAGCATACGCTTCCATCCCCAATTTCCGGTAGATTTCCGTACCCGTAATCCGCTCGAGTAATTCGGCTCGTTCCTCTCGCTTCGCTTTTAGAAAAGCCGCAAAATCACCCTGGGAAAGCAAAATGGCCTTAACGAATTGTTCGTAATCCAGTCCAATCCGCTTTTTGATTTCTTCCTGTACTTCTTTTTTCTTCTTGGAAGCGAGTATAACATTGTTATCCACATCGGCAATTTCAGCGTATTCATCCAGTCGAAATTGCCCTTTGTTTGCCCCCCGACTAATCATTTCCCGCTGCAAACCCCACTTGGCCCGATAGGTACCACCGGGTGTGGAAAACGTTACTTCGGCTTGAGCCGCGTGCGTATCACGCGTGAGTACGCCGCCGAGTTTTTCCAGCAAATTGGTATTGACCTCGCCTAATCGGGGAGTACGGTGGTATAGAGCCAGCGTAATCACATCCAGAATCGTGGTCTTTCCCGCTCCCGTTGGCCCGGTAATCGCAAACAGATTGGACGTACGAAAGGCCGTTTCGTTCTGAAAATCAATGGTATGTTGTCCCCGTAACGAATTTATATTTTCGAAAGATACTTTTAGAATACGCATGCGATCTTATCAACCCCCCGCTGTAAAATGTGGATAACTTATGTGGATAACTCTTACAGACTATGTAGTAGTTCTTGAAAGGCTTCGGTAAGTAAGGCTTTGGATTCTTCGGTTTCCGCATTTTCCTGGAGCCATTGCTCAAACACTTCCGTCGGAGCGAGTTCGGGCAGGGCCATGGTTTCCCCAAACAATTCGTCCGTCGTTTTTAACTGTTGTTGAAATTTGAACCGCCAGTTGAGTACGGACAGGTAGGGATGATTGAGTTTGAGAAAATAGCTCTTGGCCACGTCAATCAGCATCGGATCGCGGTGTTCTTCCAGAATCTCAATTTCAGCCAGCGTCCGTAACACATCGGAATGTTGATACGCATCAACGGCTGCTTCAATTTCGGTAAACGAACCGCTAAACCGCCGCAATTGTCGAAACTTTGGCACTTTAAGTTCCTGAATATCAACTACCTTTTGATTTTTAATTTCTAGTTGAATAATCAGCTTTTCATCCAGCCGCTCGCTGAAACTCAGGGCCGTTGGTGAGCCTGAATACCGAACGTATTCCATTTTACCCAACATCTGGGGTCGGTGAATATGCCCAAGAGCCAAGTAATCGAATGCTGGAAACAAGTTGACTTCGAATAAATCCAGCGTACCGATGCTGTGTAATTTCTCGTCATTATCCGACGTAGCCGAGCCGTTGACAAACAAATGCCCCATGCCCAATACGGGTACACTGGCGTAGATTTTCCGACCATGGGCGTGCACCTGCTCATACCGACGCTGAATACCCGCTCGTACGGCCATCCGACGATCTTCAAAACTTTCTCCTTCAACCGAACGCTTCAGATCCCGATCCCGCAGGAAAGGTACGGCCGCTACGGCCGCCTGTAGATTCCCCCGGCGGTCG
Organism: Siphonobacter sp.; assembly: GCF_048595215.1. Lineage (NCBI taxonomy): Bacteria > Pseudomonadati > Bacteroidota > Cytophagia > Cytophagales > Cytophagaceae > Siphonobacter > Siphonobacter sp. The sequence goes on along the minus strand of NZ_JBMDWJ010000309.1, from coordinate 50,406 downwards.
AGTAGGGGCAGTACTTCCTCGCAGCAATCGTCGCAGGCACCCCCAATAACATGAACGTCGAGTAGTCGCAGAATTTCACGGGGAGCGTTCAGGACCGCCGCCGAATCATGGTTGCCACCCGTAATGACCAGGCGACACTTGGAGGCAATGAGTCCTTTTAGAAAATCATAGTATACCTGCATGGCCTCCACCGATGGGTGGGCCGTATCGAAGATATCGCCCGCCACCAGCAGCACATCAATCTGTCGTTCCTCAATCGTTGCCAGCAGCCACTCTACAAAGCGGCGACTGTCTTCCAGCAAATCAGTTTGATACAGGCGTTTTCCCAAATGCCAGTCCGCCGTGTGTAAAATCTTCATTCGTCAAAAATAAAACATTCGCCACGAAAAAACCCCGGCGGGCCTGGATGACCGACCGGGGTTCTCGCTGAATTTTTTTCAACGGCTTTAAAAAGGTACTTTTTGAGCTTCCTGAGAATAATTTATAGCTGCACAAAGGTACAGCTCCGTTTTTCTATCCAAATCTCAGCGGCCAGCTCGGAGCGATTTTCAGTCGATTAAAAATTGATTGTCAATAAGTTATCCACAGTTTTTTCCACATTCAAATCACTTGTCCACAAATCGAATGAAACGCTCTTTTTAGCCTTATTCCATTACACCGAGGTAATTAAACGGCGAAATGGCCCGTAATTCGGCTTTAATGGCCTCTGATACGTCCAAGGTCTCAATAAACTCGGCAATAGTCTTCGCTGTAATGGCTTCGTTCTTCCGGGTAAGAGCCTTCAAGGCTTCGTAGGGTTGTGGATAACTTTCGCGACGCAGTACCGTCTGAATCGCTTCAGCGACTACGGCCCAGTTGGCTTCGAGGTCCGCGTGGATGGCGGCTTCGTTCAATTCCAGTTTGTCCATACCCCGCATCAGCGATTTCAAAGCGATGAGCGTATGAGCCAATGGCATTCCCAAATTCCGCAGTACGGTTGAATCCGTCAGATCCCGTTGTAAGCGGGAGATGGGTAGTTTGGCCGACAGGTGTTCGTACAAAGCATTGGCTACGCCCAGGTTGCCTTCTGCATTTTCAAAATCGATCGGGTTTACCTTATGGGGCATCGCGGAAGAACCCACTTCGCCCGCTTTGATTTTCTGTTTAAAGTAATTGGTGGATACGTAGCTCCACACGTCCCGCGAGAAATCGACGAGAATCGTGTTGAGACGCTTGAGCGTATCCAGCATCGCTGCCATATGATCGTAATGCTCGATCTGCGTGGTATACCGACTACGCGACAATCCCAAACTGCTCACAAAATCATTTCCGAATTCTGGCCAGTCGAAACCCGGATAGGCTACGTGGTGAGCGTTAAAATTACCCGTTGCTCCGCCAAATTTCGCCGCGTAGGGAATCTGAACGAGCAGGTTCCGCTGTTGCTGTAACCGTTCAACGAATACCTGCAATTCTTTTCCTAAGCGGGTCGGTGACGCAGGCTGACCGTGCGTACGGGCTAGTAACGGAATATCTTTCCACAAGGTTGCCAGCGAACTGAGCTTGTAGATAACCTCTTCGAAAGCGGGCGTGACCACGGCGTCCATCGCTTCTTTGAGGGAAAGCGGAATGGCGGTGTTATTCACATCCTGGGAAGTGAGTCCAAAATGGATGAATTCCAGGTACTGCTCAATGGATAGATCGGCGAGTTTTTCCTTGATAAAGTACTCGACCGCCTTGACATCGTGGTTGGTCGTCTTTTCAATTTCTTTAATCCGCAGGGCGTCTGCTTCAGAAAACTCGGTATAAATGGACCGTAGCTGATCGAACAGCGAAGTGTCAAAATCAGCGAGTTGGGGCAGGGGAAGCTCACAAAGAGCGATGAAATATTCGATTTCTATCCGAACCCGATAGTGTATTAACCCAAATTCAGAGAAAAAGGGGGCCAGCGATTCCGTAGTCCGACGATAGCGGCCATCTACGGGCGAAATAGCCGTAAGGGTAGTAAGAGCCATACTGATTTGCTTCGTAAAAGACAAAGTTACATAGAGAATCGGGTTTAGGGTTGCGTGTTGGGTTTTGAGTTTAGGGTTTTGAGTGGTCACTGTGCAGGTTTCCAAACCTGTACCCACCATGAGGCAGTTTCCAACTGCCTTTATAACCAATTTGCATTGCATGCAGGCCTATTTACAGAGAACCTCCTTTCGAGGTTAGCAATGGATCACAAGTCATGTGAGAAGAGTAGTATAATTATAGAGTAAACTTGCCTATCACTCGGTAAGAAACGGGATAGGCAGCTAGCCTACACGAAAACTCTAAACCGAAAACTATACCAACTTCGCTATTTTTTTCCGAATTTGCTTTTTCATCTAACCGCTTTTCCCAACTAAAATTTGCTTGTATGCCTGAATCTCAGGGTCACCTTCGGCGTTCGATTGGTCTGGTCTCCGGAATTGTTTTTGTGATTAGTGCCGTTATTGGAACGGGCGTGTTTAAGAAAGTGGCTCCCATGTCGGCGGAGTTGCAGTCACCGGGAATGGTACTGGCGGCCTGGTTACTGGCCGGATTGATTAGTCTGGCCGGGACCCTCAGTAACGCTGAAGTGGCTAGTATGCTCGTAGATTCGGGAGGTGAGTACGTCTATTTCCGTACGATTTACAATCGATTCTTTGCCTTTTTGCTAGGCTGGACCAACTTCGCAGTCATTCGAACGGCTTCTATTGCTTCCATTTCCTACGTTTTTGCTCAATCGTTAGGCTCACTTATTACGTTGCCGGCTACCCCCGAATCACTCGCTGCCATACACGTGCTTGGTTTACAACCACTGGACAACCTGAGCGTCAAACTGGTAGCCATCGGACTGGTACTGATTCTAACGCTTCTCAATGCCCGAGGGTTGAAAATGGGCGAAACCATTAGCCGAATTCTGACCGTAGCCATGATTTCCACCATGCTGGTCATTATCGTTCTGGGTCTATTCTCAGCTACGGGCAGTTGGGCGAATATTGAACAACCTTCGGTGAATTTCGACGCTGAACAAATGTCGGGAGGTACGCTGGCAAGTGCATTAGCCCTGGCGTGTTTAAGTGCTTTCTGGGCGTACGAAGGCTGGAATAACCTTGGCTACATTGGCGGTGAAATTCGTAACCCTCAGCGAAACTTGCCCTGGGCGTTAACGATTGGCACGCTCATCATCATGACGATTTATCTCTTGATGAACTTCGTCTATTTCTACGTCTTACCAATTGACGACATTATTGCGGTCCATCAATCTAAGAATGGCATTGCTGCGGTAGTGGCCGTAAAGCATTTTCTGGGGAATGGAGGGGGTTTAGTGATTTCATTATTAATCCTGGTCACCACGTTCAACTGTACAAGCAGTACCATTCTCATGGCTTCCCGCTTGTTTTACGCCATGGCCAAAGACGGATTATTCTTTAAGACAGCTAACTACATCCACCCGGTTTTCAACACACCCTCCAAAGCATTGTGGATTCAGGGCTTCTGGTCTTCGGTACTGATTTTATCCGGAACCTTCGATCAGTTAACCGATATGCTCATTTTCGCCTCCTTCATTTTCTACGGAGCTACGACTTTGGGTGTCTTCATTCTTCGTAGAAAAATGCCGGACGTCAACCGTCCTTATAAGGTCATTGGTTATCCAATTGTGCCTGGACTGTTTCTGGTCTTCTGTACCTTTCTAGTGGTCAATACCTTATTCACCCGTACCACAGAAGCTATGATTGGACTTTTGTTGATGGCTACCGGATTACCTTTTTATTGGGTCTGGCGAAAGCGAGCTACCGTATAGGCCTATGCGGTTCGCTAAAAAAGGGCTTAGCAATGGTATTGCTAAGCCCTTTTCAGTTTAAATCTATGACTCGATTATTGATAAATACTGTCAATCTCAGCCTGACGATTCTTATGAATCACTTTTCGCTTTAGTTTTAGGGTAGGTGTCAATTCCCCCGCTTCCAACGTAAAAGGCTTAGCCAGTATTTTAAACTTTTTGACCCGTTCATACTGAGCAAAGCTTTCATTCAGGCGTTCGACCTCCTGATGCATTTTCTCCAGAACCTTGTCATTTTTTACCATCTCCTCCGGCGTAGTGAATGCAATCTGGTTAAGATTGCAGTATACTTTCAATGCTCCAAACTCAGGTACGATCAGAGCCGCCGGAAATTTCTGACCTTCACCTACGACGAGCACCTGCTCGATATACTTGGATTCTTTGAGTTTGTTCTCTACCAGCTGCGGAGCCACATACTTACCCCCGGAGGTTTTGAACATCTCTTTTTTACGGTCGGTAATTTTGAGGAAACGGCCTTCTACCATTTCTCCAATATCGCCGGTATGAAACCATCCCTCTTGGTCAATAGCTTGGGCTGTTAACTCCGGTTGGTTATAATAGCCCTGCATGATATTAGGACCTTTCACCAGAATTTCTCCGTCTTCGGCGATTTTTACTTCAACTTCGGGTAGGATCGTACCCACACATCCTACACGTAGATCCGGCGGATCCACTCGACCTACCGATACTACCGGCGAAGTTTCCGTTAATCCATACCCTTCGGCAATGGGTATCCCAGCTGCCCAGAACACCCGGGATAAGCGAGGTTGTAAAGCTGCTGAACCCGTCGCTACGATGCGGATTTTACCTCCTAGAGCTTCTTTCCACTTACTGAAGATTAATTTACGAGCAATTTTCAACTGCGTATTATACCAGAATCCCAGGTCTTGAACAGGATCGTACCGGAGGCCCAGGTTCAACGCCCAGAAGAACAGTTGCTTTTTAATGCCTTTCAGTTCATATCCCTTCGCTACGATTTTATCGTATACTTTTTCCAGCAGACGCGGTACCGTGGTAAAAACGGTGGGTTTTACTTCCCGTAAATTTTCCGCGATGGTTTCCATACTCTCCGCGTAGAAGATAGAAACCCCGTACCGCATGTGAACGTACAAAATAGTACGCTCGTAAACGTGACTTAAGGGAAGAAAGCTTAAGGCCCGTTCGTGGGGCTTCATAGGCATGTAAGGATTTACCCCTTCAATGTTGGAAACGATATTCCGATGCGTCAACATTACCCCTTTAGGCGTACCTGTCGTCCCTGAGGTGTAAATTAAGGTCAATAAATCAGAGGTACGGATGCTACTTTTGATGCGTTCCAGTTCTTGCTGATTATCTGGATTGGCTAGTTTAGTGAGTTCTGACCAGTGCGTAGCTCCGTCCATAGCATCAAACGTGTAGATGGCTTGTACGGTTGGTACTTCCTGAACCGCTTGCTGTACTTTCACCAGTAAGTCTTTGCTGGATACAAAAACTACTTTTGCTCCGGCATCGCGTAAAATGTAACGATAATCTTCAATCGTAATGGTCGGATACAGGGGTACCGACACGGCTCCTACTTGCTGAATGCCGAAATCAACCATGTTCCACTCCGGACGATTATTCGAAATGATCGCCACCTTGTCGTTCTTACCGATACCGATTTTCAATAAGCCCAGGCTTACCTGATTGGCCTGCTGAGCAAATTGCTGAGCCGTTATTTTTTTCCACAATCCATTGATTTTGGAGGCTAGGGCTTCGTCGCTATTGGTTTGCAGTACATACTGCGGCAGTATATCGAAAACCCTGTCGTAGGGATAATGCGTTTCACGCATGGGTGGGCGGGGTGTTAGGGTCTGCGTTTCCATAGTGGTACAGGTCCAATATATTCCTTTTCGAAGTTCAATTTAAAACATTTTAATATTGAACGTTTCAAGTGGCTGGATAATGCACAAAAAAAGGCCGGGATCCGGCCTTTTCTCAGTAAATACTATACCATTATTTTTCGGGTTGCCGTTTATCGTTCAAATAATACAGCACTTCCTCGTATCCACTCGCATAGATATATTTTCCTTTTCCGTGGCGGTAGCCATTTTTAAAATCCCCTAGGTAGCGATCACCGTTGGCATAACGTAGCACGCCTTTACCATGGCATTGACCCGCGGAGAAATCACCGGCGTACATCGCCCCGTTGGTATACCACAAGGTACCCTTGCCATCGAATCGTCCGTTGAGGAAGTTTCCTTCGTACTTCTTTTTGCCCGTTGAATAATACTGCGTTCCAAAACCATTGGGGCGACTTTCCTTCCAGTCACCTTCGTATTTTTCCAGCGTTTTCCGGTTTACGTAGAGGCCTGTACCATTGTCGCAGTTGCCCGCCAGACATCCCGTCTGAGTAATCTCTGGGGCTTTAGTCTCCACTTTGGTCACGGGTGGTACGGACGGAAGTTTGGCAACGGGAGTCGATGGGGTAGGGGAGGAAGCCGGCTCTTTACTGGCTATACGTGGGTAAAAATTATCCGCTTCTCGCCATCCTTTCTCAATTGCGGATAATCGATCACGCTTGGGTGGATGGGTATAGTCTCCTTCGTCGTTTTGTAAGAGCTTGATGGCTATCTGAGCATTCTCTAAACTTCCACCCAAATTGTGTAAAACAAAGCCCGAGAAATAGTCGGCCTGAAGTTCTTTGTCGGGACGGCTGCCGGTACCATCGGAGGTATGACCCAGAATATGATGACCGATTTCGTGAGCCATGATACTTACGGCCGACCAGTCGGTTTGGGTGCGGTTTTCCACCAGTTTTAGAAAAGCGTTATCATAAACGACGTAGCGGGTACCGTTGATGATGGTCGCGTAGCAGTTATCGGTATTAGGGCATTCGACTACCTGGAAATTGCGTTTGCCAAATCCCATCCCGGCCGACTTCAGAATGTTATCCACAACCGTCTCGGCGTGTTGATTCGACTTGAATAGGTATACGTCACAGGGACCTTTTTGCAATTTCTGTGATCCGTAGCTCCAGGTAGGAAAACGATCTTCTTGATTATCAGTGGAATCTTGAGCCATTACGGGTCCACTTACCGCTAATAAACCCCATAGAAGGCCTTGCTTGAAAAAGCTGTTCATAGGTGTGCAAATGTGGATAACTTGTCTGAGTTATTAACAATGAGGGGTACTTGTCCACAAAACTAAAGAAAAGCCCGTGGCTCATTTCACTGCGGCCCTGTACATACTCGTATCACAAGCCACGGACTTTATGGTACAAATGGTATTTCGCCTTAATTTATTGCGTCACCCCGCAGATTTCTGAAACGTTTCCGGGCTTCGGCGGTATAAATACTTCCGGGATACTTCTGAAGAATCTCCTGGTACAGCTTCATGGCGGTGTCTTTGTCATTCATATTTTCCTGCTGAATCTTAGCCGATAGAAACAGTGCATCGTCTCCCAGGATATCCACCGAGTAGTTCTTAAGGATTTTATCCAGATCCGCTAGAGCCTCAGCGGGACGGTTTTGCTTCAACAGGGTATTCGCCCGACGCCACAAAATTTCATCTGCCAGCGGATGTTCTTTGTACTGTTCGTAGAGGGTATTCAGCGAAGCTAACGCTTCCTCCGTCCGGTTTTGGAACAGCAACAGATCTACCGCAGCGTAAGCTTTCATCGCCGTTTCGGTTGTATCCATGCCCGTATTATCCTGAATGAGTAGGCTCAACTCAATCGCATCGTTCGAAATTTCGCGAGTCGTGGCTTTTTTGAGAATGTCGAGAACTTCCTTGGCCAGCTCAAAATCGCCTTTGTAGTAGGAGAGTTTCGCATTCTTCAGCTTGGCATCATAGCCCAGGGGACTTTCCTTGGCTGACTTTTCCACCTGCGAATACAAGAGCGTTGCTTCCCAGGGTTCACTTTTCAACAAATACACATCGCCTAAATCCAGCTTGCACTTGTCAATGAAATCCTGATCCATTCCCGCACTCCTGATCGCTTTTTGCAAAATAACGGCGGCTGTATCCTTTTCGTTCAGGTAAAATGCGTACAGATGGGCCGTATTTCGCAAGGCTTCGAGCGTACGCGGGTTTTCTCCGACTTCGGCAAAGAATCGCTGGTATTCGCTAATTAAGAGTCTTATATCGTCTAATTTGACGGGGTAGGTGGTTTTGACTACTTCCTCTTTGGCGTTGATCAGCAATCGGCGGTAGACGGGATAGTTGGGACTTTTGGGGTATTCCTTCACCAAATATTCAAAAACTTTCCCCGCTGCCTCATAATCCTTGTTCTGCATGGCCATGAAGCCAATCTCGGTTACTTTCTGACCTTCCTGCTTCAGACGACGATCGAGAGCCCGGGCCTGAATAAAGGCTTTTCCAAATTCTTTCTGTTGAACGAGGTACCAGACCAGCATTTCACCGTAGTACTTTTCATTGGGTACTTCCTGCACTTTTTTATACAGCAGTTTTTCCAGTAACAGGGTCATTTTCTCATCCTTCATCTCATCCTGAAGAATGCCCTGAACTAAATCCACATTGCCTTCCTGCGAGCCAAACCGGAGGTATTCTTCCATCATCGCTTCATTTTGCTGGAGAATGCGATAGAGCCGTGCAATCTGGATGGAGTAGCGGAGGGGATCATTTTGCGTTTTGCGAGCCTCCAGGAAGAGTTTTAGGGCCAAATCGGCCTGATCCTTGTCGGCCAGGTTCTTTCCAAGGCGATAAGTGAGCTCTTCTTTCTTCTGGGCTTTGAGCAGGGCTTCGGCGTAGAGCTTATCGGCTTCCTTGATTTTTCCTTGACTTTCCTGCAGCCGAGCGTAGTCGAGCAGATAGAATGGGTTATCCCCATCACTCTTGATCTGACGCTTCAAAAACTTTTCGGCTTCAGCTAATTCTTTCAAACGCATCAGGCTTTCCAGATAGGGCTCGTATACTTCACCTACCGTTTCCTTATTCCGCGTCAATTTCTCAAGGGTAGCACGGGCTTTTTCATATTCCCCATTCCGCAGGTATTCCCGCCCCAACTGTACTTCGGGCATTTCCACTTGAGCGGGCTGAAGCTGAGCCTGTACATTCAGCGTGAGCAATAGAGCCCCAACGAAAATCAGTTTACACAGATCGTTTACCATTACATTTATTAACAATATCTTTCTTTTAAATCTTTTTTAATGGTTGTAATAGGGGCGGTGGAAAAGTGGGAAAGTTTTTCTCTTCAAATCCTTGCCTGATACTTCGTTGATTATTTCCCTACTTCTCCACAACTATCCACAGGCTTCTCCACATCTAATATACTGATTTACAACCAAACCGTAGTTATGCACAAAATAGTGTTTTATCCACCGTGGAAAAGTTTGTTTTTCGAAGGGTGTGAATTACGGTTAATAACTCGTGTATGAAACGGGGGATTTCTCCCGAGTTTTCAACGGGATCTCCCTTGTCAGGGCTTACGTAGTAAGGAATGTGTATAGGTATAGAAATCATCCACAGGGTTTATCCCCCGTTTCCACATAAAAAGGGTGGGTTATCCACGGACTTATCCACGTTATACTTGGACATTTTTTATTTTGAATGTAGCTTTTCCGTAGTAGCCTTTTTAGGGCTCATTTGACCACTTGTCCACAGAAGTATTCCACATCGTAAAAGAGACTGCCAAAGGCACACAAAAGCCCCGCCCAGGTAGGCGAGGCTTGAAACTAATGCGGTGGTAATTTCAACTATTGCAAGGTGAAATCATTCCCCAGTAATTCGAAATTCGCTTTCAACTTGATTTCACTGGGAAAAAGAATAACGGTTTCGGGCGGTACAAATGCATCCGGATTCCCGGCATCCCAGCGTCCATTTTTGTTGATATCTAGAACGAGTCGCAGGCGGTAGGTTCCGGCCGGTACCGATTTGAAGGTATACGGAGTTTGGTTCCGAAGGCTACGTACTACTTTGTAATCGGCGGCACTGAGGAGTTCGACAATAAAATCAGATTGTATATTCCGTACTTCTCCACTAATGGTCCCATACTTCTCGGGGTCACGAAGAGGATTGAGCAATCGTATCGCCTGTGCCGTATCGCCTTCGATGGAAATGAATGTACCCTTGGGAAAAATACTTCGAACGTCCCGCCGAAACTTTAATTCCTTCTCAATTTTCAATTGCGTTCGGTACGGATTCCACTGGTAATCGTTGGCTGAGAACATAACCCGACGAATGGTGTCTTCCTGAATTTCTACCCGTAGCGGATTGAATTGAGTAATGGGTTTGCTAAAGTCGATGGTTACCTGGAAAAGTTGTTCCTGGTCCTCTCCCGTTTTTGGACTGACTTTTACTTCCATGGATTCCCGCGTATCGGCATCGCGTTTGCCCCGTTCGCGAAACTTAATTTTCTGCGTATGCGTGAAATCACGGCTCAGTGAATCCTGTACTGTAATAGTCGCCCGTACCGTATCCGTCGTATTGAGAATGTTGTAGAACCGCAACTGATTTGGCTCGATGAGTGCATAAGTCAGACTATCTTCTTTACGCTCGAACTGCACCTGCACACCCTGTACGCCTCTTGGATAAACCAGTGAAAAAATACGGGAAGTAGCCACAGTTTTAGGCGTACGTTGCGGCGATAAATTAGCCGCCGTAATTTTCAGTTCGGGTGATCCAGTAAAACCGGGAAGTGTAATCGGGTTCGGATGGAAGCCAATCAGATCTTTGTCGGTATTATAAAAGAGGTTGTTATTAACATCCTTGAGAGCGGCCAGTCGGTACTGTCCGGGTGACATATTCTCTAAGTCGAAACGCCCCGAGCTATCCGTTTTCGTTAAATAGTAGGGTTTGTTTTTGGAGAACTTGAGCGTATCGCTCTGCTGGTACAAACCGACGAGGGCATCGAAAACCGGTTTATCGGTAAGCAGTTCTTTCACGGTTCCTTGGAGTCGGAGCGAGTCCAGCTGTGGTCCCGTACTAAAGACGAGTTTGACGTTACGGGCTGGATTGCGTTCGGTCACATCCTTAAAGGCATTCCGGAAATTTAGCGTGTACGTAGTGTTGGCCCGGAAGTCCTGATCGAAGGTAATGCGTACGCCTTTGGGGTAGGTCTTGAAGTCAAACGTCCCTTCGATGGCCGGGGTAATCAATAATTGCTGGTTGAGATTATCAATGTTGATGTACTCGTCAAACTCAAGTTCTACTACTCTTCCCTTGAAATTGATCGTCTGATTTTCCGGTACGATCCGGACTACTTTCGGTGGAATCAGATCTTTCTCACCCCCCGTCGGAGAACTTTGCTGAGCACATCCCCACAGCAGAATTCCGGCCAGACTTACCAGCACAGCTAGCCGGCTGCTCTTAGATTTTCTTAAAGACATAGATCAGACTTGAGTAATTATTCTTGTTGTGTTTGGCCCACTGATTCGACTGAAAACCCTTTTGTACGGCTTCCAGATAATTAGTTTTTCCATCCCGGTATTTCGTACTGAGCATACTCACGTAAAACGAATCGAAGGGCATGGGCAGCGTCTGTTCAAGTCGAAATCCTTTCTGGCCGAGTAGGGCCCGCATGGTTTGTTGGGAGAAATGATACAGGTGGCGGGGGACATCGTAAGCCGCCCAGTACTTGCCGTATTCCTGCGCATCGTACGACTGGAAATTGGGAACCGCAATAATCAAATGGCCCGCGACGCGTTGCCGCAGCCAGTCCAGCGTAGCCTCAAGCTGGTGAATATGTTCGAGTACGTGCCAGAGCGTGACTACGTCAAAGGTCTCATTGGGGTAGCTTTCCAGAATCGAAGGCTGAATGGTTTCGCCCGTTTCTTTCATTGCTAACGACCGGGCTCCGGGATCGGGCTCAATGCCCGAAACCTTCCAACCGTCGGCTTTGCCTACCGACAGAAACATACCCGTACCGCAGCCGACGTCGAGGAGTTTTCCTTTCGAAGGGCTCAACTCGTTGATCAGTTTAAGCTTATTGCGAAGGGTGATTTTTCGTACCTGATGGTAGGCCTGAGCAATAACGCCCTGTCGGGTATTACTATGCGAAATATATTCAGTAGACTGGTAGTAGGCACCAATCGCGGCTTCGGTGGGTCGGGGATTGGTAAAGACAAAGCCGCAGGACGGACATTGCACCAGTGTAAACTCTTCCTGACTCACGGTGTAATCTTTACAAACCAAATAGGGGGAATGGTGTTCACTTCCGCAGACGGGGCAACGACCAAGGGTTTCCATTTTCATACTTCAAAAATAGCCGAAGTCTTTTGATTCAACGCGTGTCTGTTTCGACAAGCGCTATATGCTTGGTTAAATATCCTTAACACTTGGACAGGGCTACGAAAAAACCCCTTCGATCTGAAGGGGTTTTTTCGATAAGCAGTTGTGCTAACTAGCGGCCCAGGTGTACCATTAGGATGGAAATATCCGAGGGCGATACACCGCTGATGCGGGAAGCCTGACCCAGGGTCTGCGGACGCATCCGTCCGAGTTTCTGACGACTCTCTTTGGAAAGGGCCGTAATTTTTTCGTAGTCGAAGTTGGGATGGATCATCAGGTTTTCCAGCCGACTCAGTTTCTCGACCTGAATCCGCTCCCGTTCCATATAGTCTTCGTACTTGATATTGATCTCGGCCTGCTCCTGAATTTCCTCGGAATATTCGCTCCGTAGTTCCTCCACAGCGGTGCTCAGTCGACCCAGACTCCGTACATCCAATTCTGGACGCTTTAAAAGTTGGTATAAGGTGCCCTTTTCCCGGAGTAAAGCGGAGTTCTGAGCTTCCAGAGCGGGGTTTACCTCTTCAGGAGCGACCTTGAATTTTTTGAGTCGGTCGATCAATTCAGCCGTCAATTGTTGCTTGGCTTGTACCCGTTGGTAGCGTTCTTTTGAAGCCAGACCCAATTGATAGCCTTTTTCGGTCAGGCGTAAATCGGCATTATCCTGACGTAGCAAGGTGCGGTATTCAGCCCGCGAGGTGAACATCCGGTAGGGTTCTTCCGTACCCTTATTAATTAGATCGTCGATGAGTACGCCGATGTATGCTTCCGAGCGGTGCAGTACGAAAGGCTCTTTTCCCTGTACCTGATTGTGGGCGTTGATCCCAGCCATGAGTCCCTGACAGGCGGCTTCTTCATAACCCGTCGTTCCGTTGATTTGTCCAGCAAAGTACAGACCTTCGATGAGCTTCGTTTCCAGCGTTTGCTTGAGTTGCGTAGGAGGGAAGAAGTCATACTCGATGGCGTAACCCGGTCGGAACATGCGAACATTTTCAAATCCTGGAATTTTTCTCAAGGCCTGATATTGTACATCTTCGGGCAGAGAAGTCGAAAAGCCATTGACGTAAACCTCTACCGTATTCCAGCCTTCGGGTTCTACGAAAATCTGGTGACGATCTTTATCCGCAAAGCGATTGATTTTGTCTTCGACCGAAGGACAGTAACGAGGACCCAGTCCTTTGATACGTCCGGCAAACATGGGGGATTTTTCAAAACCCGTCCGCAGAATTTCGTGTACGTCCTGATTGGTATAGGTAATCCAGCAGCTGCGTTGCTCAGTCAGTCGGGGCGTATCCAGGTAAGAAAATTTTTCAGGATTTTCATCGCCGAGTTGTTCTTCCATTTTTGAATAGTCCAAACTACGGGCGTCTACCCGAGGAGGCGTACCCGTTTTCATCCGTCCTGCTTCGAAGCCTAACTGTACGAGCTGTTCCGTAATTCCGGTCGCTGCCCGCTCTGCCGTCCGACCGCCGCCGAATTGTTTTTCACCAATGTGAATGATTCCGTTCAGGAAGGTACCGTTGGTAAGTACTACTGCTTTGCCACGAATCTCAATGCCCAGTTGCGTCTTTACTCCGACCGCCTTGCCTTCTTCCACGATCAAACCCGATACCATCTCCTGCCAGAAATCCACGTTGGGATTTTGCTCCAGAGCCAGTCGCCATTCTTCGGCGAACCGCATCCGGTCCGACTGACAACGCGGCGACCACATGGCGGGTCCCTTGGAGCGGTTGAGCATCCGGAACTGGATCATGGTCTTGTCCGAGATGATCCCCGACATACCGCCCAAGGCATCTACCTCCCGAACGATCTGCCCCTTAGCTACGCCCCCCATGGCGGGGTTGCAAGACATCTGGGCGATGGTGTTCATGTTCATCGTAATGAGCATTACCTTCGATCCCATTTGGGCAGCGGCATGAGCGGCTTCGCATCCGGCGTGTCCGGCTCCTACTACAATTACATCGTACTCACTAAACATAGCTTGCTTCTAGATGACTCATTTTCAGAAGCTAACTCCTTGAAAATTAGCTCAGTTTCGTCGGATAAGAAATTGCTGATTTTTGGTGTTTCACGTGAAAACTTTTAAAACTTACAGAAATGTGTTCCACGTGAAAACTTTTTAAATTCTGGTAAGAAGGTAGTGGCTCTCCAGACGTCTCATATTTTCCTCCTCTTCATCCGTCTCGTCCAGGTAGCCAGCCAGGTGTAAAACCCCGTGTACCATCACCCGGGCAAGTTCATCCTGGAAAATGACGTTGAGAGAACGGGCATTGTCCTCAACTCGTTCCACGCTGACAAAAATATCTCCACTAATTACCTTCTCTTCTTCGGAGTTGTCGAAGGTGATGATGTCTGTATACGTATCATGCTCCAAATACTCCACATTGATTTTATGCAGGTATTCGTCGGAACAAAAAATATAGTTAAGCTCAGCAATCTGAAAGCCTTCAGCCAAAGCAACGGTATTCAGCCAACGGCGAGTCTTCTGAGGGAAGGGGACCTGAAATTCGACGTCCTCTACGAAATAACGAATCATGGGTAAATGAATTGATAATCACAAAGGTACAAGGAAAAAGGGTAGGGACTTCACTCTTTTTTTAACCCTTGATTAGGGTGTGGATAACTATGTGGATAAGTTAATAAATAGGTCTTAAGTCTGTTAAGACAGCTGGTAAGTAATTGATTATGAGTGCCTATTAAACAAAAAAAGCTGAGACGTATGCCTCAGCCTTTTGGTTAATTCTTAAAATTATTTCAACTTTTTAAAATAGTTGTCTACTTCTTTCTTGTAAAAAGGGGCCAATGATGGCGGAACCGTTCGAAGCAACTCCGTCTGTTTCTGTTTCTCTTTTACGTACTGTTCGAAGGCAGGTGGTACCTTGGGCGGAATGGGCTTAGCCGTTTCAGACTTACGCTTCTCGTCTTCTTCCTGTTCCCGAATCGCTTTTTCCGATTCCAGTAAGCGGGTGAGAATATCCTTATTGCGGTTAATCGTGTTGGGCGTAATCCGTTTGTTAACCAGGTCTTCTTCCGTTTGATCCATTTTCTTCATGAGATCATTTACTTCACCCTGTAATTTTTTCCCGGCTTCCGTCCCTTTTAGCTTCTCCATCGCTTCCTGGAGTTGCTTGCGAATGGCGGCCTGCTGAGCGGCCATCTGAGCGAGCTGTTCTGAAAAAGCTTTGCCGCTCTTGTTACCCTGCTGGGTTTGCTGCATCTGCTGATTCATCTTCTCCTGCTGTTTACCCATACTCGGCATACTGCTTTTTTGCTTTTGCGGCTTGCCTTTACCCATCGCCATCATGTTCATGGCATTTTCCTGCATCTGTTTGAGTACATCCGAAAGCATGAGGGCCAGATTATTCATGTTGGTCATGGCGAACTGCTGGCGAGCAGTGGCCTGCGATACCCGACGTTCACGAATGGATTTGGCCGCATCATCCATGTTTTTCTTCATATCACCGACTTCACGGGTAACGAAAGACTGGATTTGCAATACTCGTTTTGCTAGGGAATAGAGGCTGTCTTCCACAATTTTCGCATCTTCCTGAAGCTTAATCTGCTCTTGGGCCAGTTTCACGAAGCGGGGATCGGCGAGTTGAATACCGCGAAAATCCTTCATCACCCGCTCTTGAGCAAAACTCAGGTGTACCAGGTTTTCAAGAATATCACGGAGATCATCCATGTTCTCCTGATTCTCCTTCATCTCCGCTTCCTGCTTCATCTCCGAGAGCTTTTGGGCCAGACTTTTCATTTGCTGAGCGGCCTTTTTCTGGCGTTGGGAGGAAGACTTGTTGTTCCCGTTCTTCATGTCCTGCATACTCTGCTGCTGCTGCTCGGAGATTTCCTGCTGCTCCTGCTTACCCATGTCTTTGTCTTCATCCTTCAGCTCTTTATTGAGTTCCTCTACGTCTTTCAGCTCTTTCTTCACGTCTTCCATTTCCTCTTTGAGTTTCTCCTGCTCCTGCTGAAGCGAATTTTCACCGCTCTTATTTTGATCTTTTCCGTTTTGATCTTTAGTACTCGGTTCCTTACTATTCTGATCTTTCTGATCCGACTGGTTCTCTTTGGAATTCTGGTTTTTCAACGAATCAGATTCGTTCTTGCCGTCTTTGTTTTTTTGATCCTGGGAAGCCCCTTCTTTTGTATCCTTCTGATCTTTCGCTTTTTCCGTTTCCTGAGCTAATTTTTCCTGATTTTCAGCTAGTTTCTTTAGCTCTTCAATACTTTTGTCGAGCTTTTGTTCGCGTTGCAGGCGTTTAAACAATTGCATGGCCCGGTCCAGATCTTTCTCGGAATTACGCTCTTTCGCTTTCAGACGATCCAGCATATCCAGCATCCGTTCGTCCTGATTCTTTTCGAGCATTTGTTTGAGTTGCTCGTACAGCTTGTCCGTATCGCTTTTGAGCAACTCATTCATCAGCTTTTGTAACTGCTCGAATTTCTGAGCCAGTTCGGGTTTCTGTTCGTTGAATCGTTGCTGCTTTTGCGTAAGTGACTGGTTGAGTTCCTGCAATTGACGTAGCTCGTTCTGGAGTTCTTCTTTCTTCTTCAGAAGTTCCTCGATCTGTTTTTTGTCCTGAAAATCCAGGTCTCGCTTGTTGCGAAGACGGGTTTCCAGAGCTGCAAGTTCTTTCCGTAATTGCTGAGCTTTACTCAGGGATTTATCAATCTGACTTTCCGTTTTCTCAACGGCCTGATCAATTTCTTTCTCAATGGATCGCTTGGAAGGAATGGAATAGTTGAGTACGCCCGTTTTAGCCGACTTCGCTCCGTTGACACCGTCGTTATCCCATACCTGTACGAAATACTCGATTTTATCACCCGGAGCCAGTTTTAAACTATCCGTGGACCACTGATAGTAAAAACTCTGAATGGTTTGTCCTTTTGAGAAGGGAATGCCCACCGAAGCATAGGCTTTCTGGTCCTTACCACCTTCACGAACTACCTTATAGAAAAGCCGCAGGTTGGAGACGCCGTAATCATCGCCAATATTTCCGCCCAGTACGAGGTAATTGTAGAGCGTAGAATCCCGGTACTGTTCCAGCGAAATAGTTGGGTATTTATCAGGAATGACGTTCAAAAAGAAGCTGACAGGCTCGCGGTTGGTAGCATACTTATTCTTTAGAAAAACCTGATACTCGCCCGATTTTTTTGCCCGTTTTTCGAATGTAAAGCCACTGAGCATGGACTTCTCAGCCGTACTTTTTTCCTGATCGCCTTCAAAGCTTAGCTCGACGGCCTCGGTCTCCGTGGCGGCAAACTGCCACTCAATCTTTGTGCCTTCGGGAACGGTGAGATTACCCGT
Organism: Siphonobacter sp.; assembly: GCF_048595215.1. Classification (NCBI taxonomy): domain Bacteria; kingdom Pseudomonadati; phylum Bacteroidota; class Cytophagia; order Cytophagales; family Cytophagaceae; genus Siphonobacter; species Siphonobacter sp. Next base: position 33,067 of record NZ_JBMDWJ010000309.1, on the reverse strand, counting down.
GTTCTTTACCACTTCGTTAGGCTTGTTGAGATACGAAGGGTAATTCAACTGAACTTCAAAGCCCGTCAGGTTAGGCCGAGCAATAATATCGACTTCGTAGGTAGGAGAGGAGTAACCCGCCGCTTCGAACGTAAACGAAATATCCTGCTGTACTTTACGGAAAGTATATTCGTAATGCCGCTGATCGGTCGTTTCCATTTTAAACCGACGACCCTCGAACGTCAGATACACGCCCTCCGGGATGGCTTCGCCCTGTAGATTGAGCTTAACCGTGTAATCTTCGTTTTTAAATGCTTTGAGATTTTTGTTTTCCAGTACAAAGGTAAAAGGAGCTTCCTCGGCGTATTCGTTCGTGAAATGAACAATCCGGGTCGTTGACTTCGTGAAAAACTGCGGCCATACCAGCAGAATACCAGCAATGACCAAGGCTGGAACGAGGACAAATTTGAGGTAACGTTTATTCTCATTCAGCTTGACAGCATCGGCGAATTTCACAAAAGCGAGCTGTTGCGACTTTTGCTCGATGGAAGCCCGCAATAATTCATTCTGATTGGGATTGAGACTAACCAGTTGAAGTGTATTCAGGAGACGATCGCCGACTTCGGGAAAGAACCGTCCAATCTGCTGAGCGGCTTCTTCGTTCGACAGCGGCTTTTGTTTTCCGTAGAGATACACGATGGGTTTGATTACCCAGAATACCAGAGAAAACAGAAAAACGCCCAGAAAACCAAAGAATAAAAGTGTACGAAAGGTCGTACCAAAATGCCCGAAATATTCGAGTGTATTCAGGAACAGGTACGCGGAGAGTACGACCGCTGCTGAAAAAATAACGCCCTTCAACAGGAGATTCGTATAGTATTTTCGCTTGTACTCATCCAGCTGAACCAGCAAGGTAGTGATCGAAGAATGTTGCATACGGAGCAGAGGCCTGACGATAAACCATGTATAAAAACTATACCCGAACTCGTCTATTTATAATCTATTACTAGAACGAATTAAGGTACAAAAAATTTGCTGGAAAGCGGGCAGGATAGCGACGAAAAAAGAAAAGACATACTACCCAGGGCAGTATGTCTTTCGAACGGTGATGCATACACTACTAACGTCGCTTGCGACCTTTGGCTTCCGGCTTACCGCCATTACCACTCTTCCGGCTACTTTCATTACCGCGGGAAGAAGACTTTCTTCCTCCACCGCCTCGGCTTTCGTTACGTCCCGATCGACCCGTGGATCGGGGTAGGGGTTTCATCCGGGGAGCTTCCCCCGTACTCATGATGCCCAGTAATTCCAGATCAATCGTACGGCGGCTCAGGTTCGCTTCCATCACTTTTACCTGTACCCTATCACCAAAGTTGATGATCCGGCCTGATCGCTGTCCGATAAGTCGGTAGTTCGCTTCGTCGAGTTCGTAATAATCGTCTTTCAGTTCGCTCAAGCGTACCATGCCTTCGCTGGCCGTTTCCTTGATTTCCACAAACACCCCAAACTCCGTTACGCCGGAAACCATACCCGTGAACACTTCGCCTTCCCGCGTCTGCATGAATTCGACCTGTTTGTATTTGATACTGGCCCGTTCGGCTTCAGCAGCCATTTTCTCCCGCTCGGAGCTGTGTTTGCAGCGACCTTCAAATTCATTCTTGTTGGGCGATTCCTTGCCATCCAGGTAATGCTGGAGCAGCCGGTGAGCCATCATATCCGGGTACCGGCGAATGGGCGAGGTAAAGTGCGAGTAGTGCGAAAAGGCTAGTCCAAAGTGACCAATTTCCTCCGTGGAATACCGGGCTTTGGCCATCGTCCGAATCGCCAGATTTTCCATCAGGTTTTGTTCGGGCTTGCCTTCTACGGCCGTCATCATGTTGTTGAGCGAACTGGAAATATTACCCTCTACATTCACCTGATACCCGAAACGCAGGGCAAAATCCGCAAAAGTCTTCAGCCGATCTTTGTCAGGAGCTTCGTGAATCCGGTAGACCATTGTATTCCGGGGTTCTTCTTTTCGCAGATTGAAGACAAATTCAGCCACGCGTTTATTAGCCAGCAGCATGAACTCTTCAATCAGCTTGTGAGCGTCTTTCCGGACTTTCTGATAGACTTCCAGGGGCTTACCATTTTCGTCTAAGCGGAATTTAACCTCAACGGTTTCAAAATTAACTGCACCTTTCCGGAAACGTTCGTCCCGAAGCTTCTTGGCTAGATCATTTAGCACATGCAGGTGCTGGGTGAAATTTGTACTTGGTGGAAGGGCTGTTGCCTTTTTCTTCCGTCCTTTCACCGGCTCTTGCGACTGTACTTCTACTTCGGTATCGGGCGTCAGTTCCGATTCCAGTAACTCCTGAGCTTCTTCGTAGCTAAAACGGCGGTCGGAGTGGATAATGGTGCGACCAAACCATTCTTCTTTAATCCGGGCCTGCTCGTCCAGTTCAAATACCGCTGAGAACGTCAGCTTATCTTCATTCGGACGCAGGGAACACAGGTTATTGGAAAGCTTTTCGGGAAGCATCGGTACCGTACGATCCACTAAGTACACCGAAGTCGCCCGCATGTACGCTTCTTTTTCCAGCTCCGTGTTGGGCTGGATATAGTGGGTTACGTCAGCGATGTGTACCCCAACGCGAATATTTCCGTTATCCAGATACTCGATGGAGAGCGCATCATCAAAATCCTTGGCATCGGCGGGGTCAATCGTAAACGTCGTAATGGGACGGAAGTCCCGACGCTTCTTGATTTCTTTGATCTGAATCTTCTCTGAAATCGCATTCGCTTCGGCATCTACCTGAGCGGGGAATTCATTTGGTAAACCGAATTCCGCCAGGATAGCGTGCATTTCTGTATCGTTATCTCCAGCGTCACCTAATACGATTTTAACCTTTCCTTCCGCTCGTTGCCCTTCAGTAGGAAATTTAGTAATCTCTACGATTACTTTTTGTCCATCCTGAACGCCGTTGAAATCTTCGCTACGCACAAAGAAACTGTTATAAACGCGACGATTGTCTGGGTAAACAAAGCCGTACTTCGGACTCATCTGTTCGAAAGTACCCACCAATTCCTTACGGATTCTTTGTACGACTTCAATCACTTCGCCTTCAGGACGAAAGTTCGAACGGCGGCTTCCTTTCCAGATGGAAATCTTTACTTGGTCCCCGTCAAGGGCCGTATTTAAATTTTCAGTAGGCACGTATACATCAGCTTCGCCTTCCTGAGCGTTATCTAAAACAACAAATCCAAAATTTTTATTGACGTGTTCAAGCCGTCCTGTGCGGAATTTTAAGCCCGTATCTATCTGATACTTACCGTTTTCAAATAGTAGCTTTCCATCCTCGTGCAATTCTTCGATCATCAGGCGATAAATCTCCCGAAGGGATTTTCCCCGTACATCCATTCGATCGCACAACTCAGAAATTGTAAAAGACTCGTTGTAATTAATATCAAAAAAAGAGTGAATTTCGGCCTTTAGTTGAGTGATAAAGCGTTCTTCTTTCGAGGCAGTATGTTTTTCTTGGGAATTCTTTTTCATGTAAAAATATTGTTACGTATTGATTAACAGATAGTTGAGTGAAATGGTTCTGCGTTGAAAATAAAGTATATACGGCTTGGAAATACCTATACTGTAGCAAAGAACAACGAATTACGTTGTACGATTTAAAAAATCTTTCGCGGGCTATTCTGCGATAGATTCTCTAATTTTGCACATTCCTAAGAATTGAAACCAAAAAACTGACGCTCAGAGGCTTCCAATGGCATTATTCGATTTTCTAACCAGCGACATAGCGATCGATTTGGGCACGGCCAATACGCTCATTATTCATAAAGGCAAAATAGTAGTAGACGAACCTTCTATTATCGCCCTCGATAAAACTAGTGGTAAAGTACTTGCCATTGGCCACCGGGCCATGCAAATGCACGAAAAAACCAACGAAAACATCAAAACGATTCGGCCCTTAAAGGACGGCGTTATCGCTGACTTTACGGCCGCCGAGCTGATGATTCGGGGGATGATTAAAATGATCGACGAACGTAAAGGGCTACGTTTCTTCACTCCTTCACACCGAATGGTCGTTTGTATTCCTTCCGGTATTACAGAGGTAGAAAAACGAGCTGTAAAAGATTCGTGCGAGCATGCCGGTGCTAAAGAAGTGTACATGGTGCATGAGCCTATTGCGGCCGCTCTAGGTATCGGTATCGATATTCAGCAACCCAATGGTTCCATGATTGTGGACATCGGAGGAGGTACAACCGAGATCGCCGTGATTGCTCTTTCCGGTATCGTCTGCGAAGCATCGGTACGGATTGCCGGTGACGTTTTCACCCGTGATATTGTCGATTACATGCGACGCGAACACAACCTATTGATCGGGGAACGTTCGGCGGAGCTGATCAAGATTGAGGTAGGAGCGGCGTTACCCGAACTGGAAAACCCACCCGCTGATTTCGAAATCCGCGGTCGGGATTTGATGACGGGTATTCCGAAAGAAATCAAGGTAACGTATTCGGAGATTGCCTACGCACTCGACAAATCGATTTCAAAGATTGAAGAAGCTACGATGAAAGCCCTGGAAACATCACCTCCGGAGCTTTCGGCGGATATTTACCACAACGGTATTCATCTGACGGGTGGCGGTGCTCTGCTGCACGGTCTGGATAAACGTTTGGGTGCGAAAACGAAGCTTCCCATTCACATCGCCGATGATCCACTGCGGGCCGTCGTACGGGGTACGGGCGAAGTGCTGAAAGATCTGGATAAGTACAAAGCTGTGCTTATCAGCTAGAGGAGCGATCAAAGTATAGAGCGAATAGATGACGGAGAGTAGAAGTTAGCGTTGCTAATATTCTAGGCTCTGTCATCTATTCGCTGTTCTCTATCGTCTCTTTGTAATCCGCTGTCCTATTCTATGAATTCGCTATTTGCCTTTATCGCCCGGCAGCGGGCCTTTATCGTATTCGTTTTGCTGGAAGTGTTGAGCTTGTGGTTTTACTTCAAGTTCAATAATTACCCGAGTGCCATCTATTTTCATACGACCAACTATTACGTAGCGAAAGGACTTCAACTCCAGGCATCGGTTACCCAATATTTAAATCTGGGTCAGGTAAATGCGGGTTTAGCCGCAGAAAATGCCCGATTGAATGCGGAGTTGACTACGCTGAAAGGCCAGCAGGTTCCTACGATCATCAATTACAAAGCGGATTCCACGGTAGCCGCCCGTTTTCAACCCATCGTAGCCAAGGTGGTAAAAAACTCTATTGTCGTTGCTCAGAACAACTATCTGACGCTCGATAAAGGTACCGCTGACGGTATTTTACCGGGTATGGGGGTTGTTTCACCCACGGGCGTAGTCGGAATCATCAGAGGCTGTTCGGAACACTTCTCACTGGTTACGTCCTTGTTGCATCTAGATCCACCCATGCGAATTTCTTCTCAGGTAAAACGGAGTGGAGAAATCGGTTCCAGTCGCTGGGAGGGAGATAATACCGAAGTCGTGAAGCTATTCGATGTATCACGGTATAAGTCGGTGAAAATGGGCGATACGGTGGTAACCTCGCAACTGAACTCGGTATTCCCCGGTGGTATCATGGTAGGGACGGTGAAGAAACTGGGCGTTAGCTCAGATCAGACCTTCTGGGATATTGATCTGAAATTAGCCACGGATTTCCGTAATTTGTCTTACGTGTACATCATCAACAACCGCCTTCAGAAAGAGCAGGAGCAGTTGGAAAAAACAATTCAGGCGAAATAAGACTTTCAAACGAAAGGATTTTCGTTGAATGAACCCATCACTAGCTAAAAGCCTCCAGCTGATAGCTAACAGCCAGTGATCAATGAATCGGAATTTTTTTAGTAGTGCTCTTTGGGTACTTGTTTATTTACTGCTTCAGGTCTTCTTTTTCCGCAGCATGATTCTCTTCGATCATGCCTTTTGCTTTGTATACATTGCCAGTACCCTTTCGCTGCCCTTCGATACGCCTCAGACGCGGGTTCTGTTGCTGGCCTTCGCAACCGGCTTATTTGTAGATTTCTTCTATAATACGTTAGGTTTACACGCGGCCTGTACCGTCTTTCTGGCTTTCATACGACCAGCTATTTTGCGTTTACTGACCCCAGCTCGGGGGTACGAAGAACGCAACGAACCTACGCTCGCCGTAATGAATCTCTGGTGGGTGATTCGGTATACGTTTATTGCCGCTCTGATTCACCATACGCTTTTATTTGGTCTGGAAGCCCTGAGTCTGGCTCTACTGATACCGACGTTACTTAAGATTATCACCAGTACATTCTACTCGACGTTTGTGATGGTGACCTTGCAATTTTTTCGCGGAAAATAAGGCTTATCTTATCTCCACAAAAAAAGCTCCCTGCCAAACAGGGAGCTTTTTTTGTGGTACAGCCTTTAGTTTTTAATAAACCGTTTGCTGACGATTCGCTGGCCATCTGAAATCTGAACCAAATACAGGCCCGGTGCCCAATGCGTTACATCCACGTCGGTTTGATAGAGATTCCCTTCAACGGCTACGCTTTGTGTGGAAATCAGCTTGCCGTCGCTGCTATACATGCGGGCGGTAGCCTGTTGAAGACCAACGGCCTGGTAGGTAATGCGAATACGTTCCTGAGCGGGATTGGGTTGTAACGTGAAAAGGAACTGCGTTTGCTCGGGAGTAATGGCGGTAATAGTTACCGTCGTAGGCTCGGAGGTGGCCGTACATCCCGCAGCATTTTTGGTCTGTACGGTGTAGGCCCCAGACTGTCCCACCAAGTAATTCTGACTGGTGGCTCCCGTAATCAAGGTACCATCGCGATACCATTGATAACCCGCGGCCTGAGAAGAAGTAAGTTTCAATTCTTCCCGGCCAATGGTGGGTATTGAAACGGCCTGTATCTGAACGCTGGTAGGCGAAGACGTAGTTTCACAACCCGAAGCTTCGGATACACGAACGGTGTAGTTCCCGGCCTGTGTGACCGTAAACGTAGCTCCGGTAGCTCCCGAAATAGGCTGATTCTCGCGGTACCACTGGTACACGAAACCCGTACCCGTATTGGCTTGTAAGGTCAACGAACTGTTCTGGCAAAGCGTAGCATTCGCTCCGGCCGTAATTCGGGCGGGTGAAGTCACGGTGCCCGCCGTAATAGGAATGGCCAAACGACTACTCGTACATCCGTTTGCCCGTACGCTCAAATCATACAGATAATAATAGTAGGTGTTGGCAGCCGATCCGGCGGTGTTTCCAGTAATGGAAAAGACATTGGGCAGGGAGAAGGGGTAGGGCTTCGTGCTGCTGCTCAGATTTCGGTAAATCGTAGCTCCGTTCGCGTACGAAATCTGAATCTGGTAGTCTCCCGCCTCGGGCAAGGTCAGGTTCAAGGGATAAACCGCTCCGGTATCATTAGGATCATCGGTACTGGCTCCGGCGGCGGCTGGATTTCGGGTAGCCGTCACGTCCAAAGTCACGCTAGAGACATTCCTTCCGGCTGCATTGACGGCCGTAAACGTAATTTTCCCCGAATTACCAATGTACAGCCGGGCACTTTCCAAGACAACCGGAACTTCCGCCCGTACGGTGAGGGCGGGTGAAAACTGGTTATATCCACCTCCCGCAAAAACCGATTTAGTCGCGGGGCCTACCGTACTTCTGAACTCGTTTAAACTTACGTATACCGTTGCGGACGCGGGTTTCTGTTCCAGTGAAGTAGCATTTCCAATGGCAATCAGATTACCACCGCTGGGAGCATCGTACCAGAAGGCCGTACCCGCGGCTGTATTCCGAAGCGTCACTTTCCCGTCGGTACCGCAGGTTTGAGCCGTTGCTTGTGGAGCGATGACGGCCGCGGTCGTGCGGGTTTGGGTAAGGGCATTGTTCGTACTTAGCTGATCCCCTTCCAACTCCGTACGTACCGTAATCGTATAGCTTTTGTTGGCCACAGCCGTAAAATCGCTGGTAAGCCAGACATTTTTCTGCTGAAAAGCATTGAGACTAACCTGTCCCCGCAATGTAGCAACGACTGTAGTACCATCGCTAATCTGAGCTGTAACGGGTACGTTTGTCTGAGCTTCGGTACCAAAGTTCTGCACCGTGACCTGAAGAGCGATACCCCCATTTGGGCAAAAATTATTTTCGGGAGAAAGCAATGCCGTTACGCCCGCGTCCCGAGCGGGTTTTACTACTTTGAGTTGATACTCTTGCGTTTGCCCAGCCGTGTAGTTACCGCAGGCTGTAGGGGCAGTCGTGCCTTCCCGGCTAATGATGCGTAGCGGAATAAGCTGCCCCACACTTACATTGGAAGGAATCGTTAGCGAGCCACTGAATACCCCGCCACTGCTTAACGTACCAGACGTCGCCAGCGTTTCGTTGCTATCGTCAAAATCGCCGTCGAGATTCCAGTCCGCAAACATCCGAATCGTTTTCTGCGTGTTTTGGCCGTTGCAGTTGGCTACCGAAATTTCATAGGAAAGGGTCTGACCCACTGAAATTTCAGCGACCTGATCCGTGTAGATCTGATTACTACCACAGCCATCGGGCAGGGTACGGCTGAAGTTTCCGAAAACCACCTTACTGATTTTACTAACGTTGGGAGTAGTCGCCAGAGCAGAACAATAGGCCGTACCACCCATGCCACTCATCAGGAGGCTATAGGCCTGAGTACCGCCCTGCAAACTGTTTTTATGCGTGACTGTTACGGTATAGGTTCGACCGGGAACGGGATTGGCGATGTAGATTTTCTCTACGTTATCCAGAATATTGTCGCCCGTGGTAGCCGCCTGCGTAGGGTTATTGGGATCGAGTATATAGGGCTGGTAAGTCGTCGTACCATCGGAAATCCGAATATCTAAATCATTGATCAGCCGGGGGGTACGACTATTTAAAGCCGATGGACCGATGGCGACTGGCGTAGCTTCGGGGTCAATCCAGGTAATGGTAACCGTCAGCGGACCACGACCTGAGGCGATCACCTGTTGGGTATAGGTTTGGCCGGAAGTAAGTTGACGTTCCGTTACCGAATGACTTTTATCCGTGTTTAACAGCACCGTCGCGGCCTTTTCTGCATTGAGTAATCCCCAACCGAAACTATAATCCGGACCAGGGTTTCCGGCGTCTTCAGCCGTATGAATAACCAAGCCTTTTAGCGTCGAGGAACGCATGAATTGGTTGTCATTGAGTTGCCCGTATAATTCCTGTAATAAAAACAAACTACCCGAGACATTGGGAGAAGCCATCGAGGTACCAGATAAGGTTGTATAGGCATCGGTTGCCGTGGAGGTAGACGAGAGCAGACCCACGCCATCGCCCATAATATCGGGTTTGATACGGCCATCATCGGTAGGACCGGAGCTACTAAACGAAGCCTGTTGAATATCGGAAGCCTGATTGATGCCATTGGGAAGACCCCCTACGGCTCCGACGGTGAGAATATTCTTAGCCGTACTATAGGTCGGAATATTATCAAAAGCTCCATTGCTCTTGCGGACTTTGGTACTGGTAGTTGAACCCGAACCTAGGTTGTACGAAGCTCCATCGGCGGGTTTATTGACACCTGCGGCATCCCGGGAATTTCCGGCTGAAAAACAGATGAGGTAATTCGGGGTGTTAACGGCCAGCTTGTCGAGCGACTGGGCTTTCGAATCGTAGTAACCGAACTTATAATCTTCCGTTTCGCTGACCGCATCGCTGCCGTACCAACGCCAGGTCGTACCGTCTTCGTCCAGATCCCAGCCCGCCAGTTGTCCGTAGGAGTGGTTGGAGATAAGCAGACCCGAGGCGGCCCCCGTAATTTCTGAAAGATCATTGGTAAAGTCCCAGGCTCGTAGTGAGGCCCCCGTCGCCATTCCCTTCGCCGCCGGGTTTACACCCGAGGCAATCATCGTACCCGATACGTGGGTAGCGTGAGCATTGGCCGTCGTTGCGTTATCCACCTGCGTTACTCTTCCGGTCAGTTCTACGTGATCCAAACGCACAGCACCACCGTCCCAGATCCCGAGACGCCCACTCATCCGACTACTGCCGCCGGTCAGGTTGAGGCCCAAACTTCCGCCCGTTTGCAGGGTATTGGTACGCGTAGTGGCGGCGGCTACCACGTTTGAAAAGGTACTCAGGTAGATGGGGTCTCCCAGAGCATCCAGTCCCTGCAATTTCACGCGTCGGCCATTGGCGTACATCCGCTCGATAAACCAGCCTCGTTTCTGAGCTAAGCTTAGGGCTTTGGTGTACGACTGTTGTTCCGCATCCGCTACCTGACGAGCTGATTTTTCGAGCTGTTTGGTGGTGGTATTGGTATATAAGGAAATCGGTTTCTGAGCCCATACCCAGGGTAAGGCAAAGAAGCTTAAGCCAAGCAATACAAGTTTTTTCATATCCGGGCAGGAAGTCGGTTCTATTAGGAATACGCTGTTCAATCAGCGGGCGTTGCGTAAGGTGATGAGCAAGCGAATGTGGATAAGACTCGTGGGGGGAAAAAGGTAAAGTGGGGTAAAGGGTTATCGTTTAGAGATGGTTTAATTTATGGCAATTTGAGCAAACGAAGTTTGGTTCGGCAAGCGTGCCGGCATGGGATGCAATGCATACGGACTAAAAACCAGCCGTCTCAACGGGACTAAAAACAGTCTATTAAAATCGGACTTCTTAATTGTATAAATTAAACCATCCTAAAAAACGTATCCAATAAAAGACATAAAAAAAGCCTTCGATCTACATCGAAGGCTTTTTAGCATATAAAATACCTTATTGATTGTTACGGAAACGCATCTCGTTTTCTTCGGCAATTTCGCTGGCTAATCGGGCTTTTTCCCGTTTGTTATTGACCCGAGCCGAAACGAAAATACTGATTTCGTAGAGTAGCAGCAGCGGTGCCGTTACCAGCAACTGGCTAAAGATATCCGGCGAGGGCGTAATAATGGCCGCAATAATCAGAATCACGATGAACGCGTGCTTCCGGTATTCCCGCATGAATTTAGGGGTCACGATGCCTACCTGCGAGAGTACGAAGATGATCATGGGTAACTGGAATGTGAGTCCGCAGGCCAGTACCATCATCACCAGCAAACTTACGTACGAAGAAATATCCACCTGGTTTTCAATGGATTCGTCGATCTTAAAGTCAGCCAGGAAGTTGATCGCCAGCGGACTTACCACGTAATAGCCGAAAAGTACACCGCAAAAAAACAGGAAGGTTACCCAGAATACGGCTCCCCGAGAGGCACTGACTTCGACGTCGCGTAAACCGGGTCTGATGAATCGCCAGAGTTCCCAAAAAGCGTACGGAAAAGCCAGCGATAGACCAATGAAAAAGGAATACGTAATGGCCATCATAAACTGACCCGTCATCTCCCGGTTAATCAGGATAAAGTCAATTTTTTTGACGCATAAATCAGGAGCACTTACCACTTCAGCAAATTCACAAAGTTTACGGTAAGTCCAGAAATCGGGGCGGCTGGGAGCTAAAATAACGCCATTCCACAGTTCGGTTTTGAAAACAAAAGCTAAAACGGTAAAAATGATAATTGCTGCGAGTGCCCGGATGATGTGCCAGCGAAGTTCCTCCAAATGTTCAATGAAGGTCATTTCGCCGCCGCCTTCTTCCTCTTGTTCGTCCCAGTGTTGATCCAGAGGCATTGTATCTTAGTTAGTAGGTGTAATGATCAAATGTAAACAGGTTCGTGGGGTTACGCAAAACACGGACTGTACCTATAAACGTAAAGATCGTTTGAAGCAGTTTGTTTGAAGAAACTTCAAAGCCTTCTCAACTGTTTCAAACGATCTTCACACGTAAGCTGATTTTAACGGTACAGCGGGAAGTTTTCCGTCCAGGCGTTTACCTTTTTCTTCACTTCGGCCAGGTAGCTGTCGTTGTCATTGTGGGTGAGTACATCATCGATCCACTCCACAATTTGCAGCATATCGTTTTCTTTCAGGCCACGCGTCGTCATAGCCGCCGTACCTACCCGCATACCGGAAGTTACGAAGGGTGACTTGTCGTCGAAGGGTACCATGTTTTTGTTAACCGTAATGTCGGCTTTGATCAGCGTGTTTTCGGCCAGTTTACCTGTCCAGCCTTTCGGACGCAGGTCAATCAGCATGAGGTGATTGTCCGTACCGCCGGAGCTGATCTGATATCCTTTATCGATGAAGGCCTGAGCCATCACCTGAGCGTTTTTCTTTACTTGAAGAGCGTATTCGCCGAATTCTTCCGTCAAAGCTTCACCAAAGGCTACGGCTTTCGCTGCGATTACGTGTTCCAGCGGACCACCTTGCGTACCGGGGAATACCGCTGAATCCAGCAGGCTCGTCATCGTACGGAGTTCACCTTTAGGGGACTTGATACCGAAGGGATTTTCGAAATCTTTGCCAACCAGAATCAGACCACCGCGAGGACCACGCAGCGTTTTATGCGTCGTTGTCGTTACAATGTGGCAATGTTCCATTGGATTGTTCAGCAAACCTTTGGCAATCAGGGCTGAAGGGTGCGAAATATCAGCCAGCAATAAAGCACCAATCTGATCAGCAATGGCCCGCAGACGAACGTAATCCCAATCACGTGAGTACGCGGAAGCTCCGCAAATCAGCAGACGGGGACGTTCCCGCAATGCAATCTCTTCTACTTTATCCCAGTCAATCAGACCCGTTTCCTGTTCAACACCGTAGAAGAAAGGCTGGAAATATTTTCCGGAAAAGTTAACCGGCGACCCGTGCGAAAGGTGGCCACCGTGGGCCAGACTAAAGCCTAAAATTTTATCACCGGGATTCAGGAACGAAAGGAAAACGGCAGCGTTCGCCTGTGCTCCGGAGTGCGGTTGTACGTTCGCCCAGCTAGCTCCGAACAATTCTTTCGCCCGATCAATAGCGAGTTGTTCAACCTGATCAACGACTTCGCATCCGCCGTAGTAACGTTTACCGGGCAGACCTTCAGCGTATTTATTCGTCAGAACACTTCCCTGAGCTTCCATCACCTGCTTGGAGGTAAAGTTTTCGGAAGCAATCAGTTCGATGCCGTATTCCTGGCGATGAGCTTCTTTCTCAATGAGATCGAAAAGTTGGGTGTCGCGTTCAATGCGGGAAGCGGTGACCGTTGACATGGGCAAAAAAGCTGGTTGTAAAAAGATGAGTCGATTAGCTAAAAAATTAGCTGAAAGTCAGCCAATTGTCCTTCTTAAGGACCAAGAAGGATAGCGAAACACAAAGGTACACCGGAAAGCTAAGCTTGCCAAATACCCGTGGGTTTCTTGCGGCTGGCTCAGTGTTTTTATAAACACGTTCTGCAATTTCCCGCTTATCGGCTACTTTTGGGAGTTTTCTGTCGGAATAGTCAGCCTTACAGCGTTCGAACCTTCAACAACGCCTGACTATTGTTTACTGAACATTGAAAAAAGCCATGTCTAAAGAAATTAAGGTTGGATTGATGACCCTCGTCTCGGGCGTCATTTTATATTTCGGATTTAACTTTCTAAAGGGTTCCGATTTGTTTTCTTCTTCCCGCGATTTTTACGCTCTCTATGACAGTGTAGACGGTCTGACGGCCTCTAATCAAGTGATGTTGAACGGCGTGGCCGTAGGGCGAGTAAAGGAAACCCGCATTCTTACCGATCGAAATAATAAGATTCTGGTGGTACTGACTCTGGATCAGGAAATTCCGCTGACGAACAATACCGTAGCCGCCTTGGGCGATAATGGATTGATCGGTGGAAAAGTCATTCAGCTCCAAATCGGCAAGGGTACGGCCATTGTACCCGGCGATACCCTGAAGTCCTCCAAGCAAGCAGGTCTAACGGCGGCGTTACAGGACAAGGCTCTGCCGATTATGACGGATGCGGATTCGCTGATTCGTAACCTGAACGTAGTCGTTTCCCGCTTTAAACAGACGGGCGATGTACTGAATCAACTGCTTTCCAATGTGGATCAAACGGGTTTAGCATTACGGGCAACACTCAACGAGAACCGGAAAAATCTTTCTTCCATCACGGGGAATTTGAATCGACTTTCCGCTCAGCTGGTTGAAACGGAGAAAAGTATTCAGCCGATTATGGCTAAAGCCAATACGTTTGCCGATTCACTTAATGCATTACGCTTGGGTCAGACCGTAGCCAAGGCCAACCAGACGGTAGCCGAATTGCAGGCGATGTTACAAAGCTTGCAAAATGGTCAGGGTACGGCAGGAAAACTGTTGAAGGACGATCAGCTGTATACCAACATGAACCAGTCCATCAAAGATCTGGATAAACTGCTGGTAGACTTACGTCAGCAACCCAAACGGTACGTACACTTCTCCGTTTTTGGAGGGGGTAAAAAGAAGAATAAAGCCGCGGGCGATACGCTGGGCAATGGAGAAAAGTAGGCAGAGCAATAGGGCTTATCCCTTTCATTCGTATTAAAAAAGGCGGCAAGAATATATTCTTGCCGCCTTTTTTAATGAGCTAACCTAAGATTATGACCACTGGAAATCTCTACTGATTCAAAAACTCCACCATCTTCGCAACCGCCCGGGTCCGGTGATTGATGGCATTTTTCTCGGCGACACTCATTTGGGCGAAACTGCGATCATAGCCTTCGGGTACGAAAATAGGATCGTAACCGAACCCCTGCTCACCCTGCGGAGCTTCCAGAATGGTTCCTTCCACGATTCCCTCAAACTGATACATTTCTCCCTGAATGAGGAGTGTAATCACCGTACGGAAACGAGCCGAGCGATCGGTAACGCCCTGTAGTTGCGTCAACACTTTCTGCATATTGGCCTGAGCATCCCGCGAACCCGAGTAAAAAGCCGAGTCAACGCCGGGTTCGCCTTGAAGAGCCGTAATCTCCAGTCCCGTATCATCGCCGAAGCAATCAACCTGGTAATAATCGGCCAGATACTTGGTTTTTTGCAGCGAATTAGCCTCCAGCGTACGACCGGTTTCGGGTAATTCCTCGGTACAGCCAATGTCAGCCAGGGTTAAGAGCTGAATGGAGGGAGAGAGAAAAGCCTGTATTTCTTCGAGCTTATGACGGTTGTTGGTAGCAACTACTAATTTCATTTCAGTCATTCGGGTAAAGCATATAAACGTTTTAAGCGGTCGTAGTCCGGCTCCGGCATCTGAATCAATAACGGTTTTTTTACCGGGTCAAGCCAGCGTAAAATTGACAGCATATCCGTCTCAGTCATGGCCGTACAGCCCGACGTACCGTGCGTAGGATTTTCCCAAAGGTGCATAAAAATACAGGAACCTGCACCCGCTTGCGGTGAATCGGTATTGTAAGCAAGCACCAGACCGTACTTGTAATCGGGGATAAACAGGCGTTCCGCCGAAGCCCAGTCTTTCTGTACGGAATCGGTATGAACGAGCTGGTTATAGTATCGGGAACGGGCATCGTCCACGCAGAAACAGGAGCGATTGGTTTGCACATACGGCCAGCGTATAGTAGCGGGTTTAGGTGGCGTACCAAAGGCCGTACCCAGTCGGAAGATACCCGCCGGAGCTTTGCCATCGCCTTCCTGTTTATACGGGGGCGAAGCCAGCGGGTGTTTACGATCCCAGGCTAGTCCATTTTTTCCTACGACGATAGCCTGAGGGGGTCGTGCTTGCTTCCATTGCTGCTGAATCTGATTCCATTCGTAAGTACGCAATGTTCCGGTTACGCTGGTCAAGGTAGGCATCGTTACAACGAGCAATTGCTGCGTATCTAGCGTTTGGGCCTGTACGGTGATGCTCCAGATCAGGAATAGAAAGACGAGTTTTCGCATGCAATACACAAGAAAAAGGCCATTCGCTAATGACGAATGGCCCGTATATTATTTCTGAAATTTCGCTTTCCCTTCATCCAGGTACTTCACAAACGTTTCCACATTGGGTTCGTAGGCGACAGCTTTTACGAGGGGCTGTGCATCATTGTTCGGATCAATCAGTACGTACAGGGGCTGAGCGTTGAAATTGTACTTGGCAATCTCAAAGTCCAGGTTCTGGTCGCCAATGGTCGTTTTCTGTTTGCCATCTACTTTCGACGTGTAGTGCTCATTTTCGGGTAGTTCCGTTTTGTCATCCACGTAGAGCGAAACGATGATGTAATCTTCCCGAAGTCGTTTCAGTACTTCCGGCTGACTCCAGACGGTTTCTTCCATCTTCCGGCAGTTCACGCAGCCGTGACCCGTAAAGTCAATGAAGATGGGTTTGCCCACCTGCTTGGCGTAGGCGAGGCCCTCCTCATAATCGAAAAAGCCTTCCAGTCCGTGGGGTAATTTGAAGAAGCCCACGTATTTGCGGTTAGCCGGAAGCGTACCCGCCGAAGCCGGTGTACTGCTGGTCGGCGTATTATGGTGCAGGTTAAACTCCTGGGAAGTTTCGGGAGGCAACAGACCCGAAAGTGGTTTCAGCGGAGCCCCGAACAAGCCGGGTACCAGATAGACCGCAAACGAGAAAATAACAATCGCAAACAACACCCGGGGAATCGAAACCCGATCTACTGGGCTATCGTGCGACATCAGTACTTTACCAATCAGGTTCAATCCCATCAGCGTGAAGATGACAATCCAGAGCGAAAGGTATACTTCCCGGTTCAACAGGCCCCAGTGGTAGGTCTGATCGGGTACACTCAGGAATTTCAGGGCAATCGCTAATTCCAGGAAACCTAATTGCACTTTCAGCGTGTTCAGCCAGCCGCCGGATTTAGGCATGGTTTTCAGGAAGCTGGGGATAAACGCAGCGACCACGAAGGGGAGAGCGAAGGCCGTACCGAAGCTGATATTCAGCAAGGCCGAATCCCATACACTACCGCTGGCCGCCAGAATGGCCGCCGTACCTACGATTGGAGCGGTACACGAGAACGAAACCAGAGCCTGAGCAAAGGCCATAAAGAAAATACCGCCCCAGCCACCTTTATCGGCCTGAGCGTCTACTTTATTCACAAAGGCACTGGGCAAGGTCAGTTCAAACGCTCCCAAGAACGAAAGCGAGAACAGAACGAAAATGGTAAAGATGAATACGTTGGGTAACCAGTGCGTACTGATGAAGTTAGTAAAACCACTTCCAAACAGAGCGGAAATCAGGGTACCAAAGAAGGCAAAAA
Source organism: Siphonobacter sp. (assembly GCF_048595215.1). Taxonomy (NCBI): domain Bacteria; kingdom Pseudomonadati; phylum Bacteroidota; class Cytophagia; order Cytophagales; family Cytophagaceae; genus Siphonobacter; species Siphonobacter sp. The sequence goes on along the minus strand of NZ_JBMDWJ010000309.1, from coordinate 16,051 downwards.
TGAGAATGATCGAGAGACCGTAGAAAAGGGCTTTGGTAATTCCTTCCGCCCGCGAATCCACGCGTTTGGTAAACATGGCTACCGTCATCGGAATCATGGGGTATACGCAGGGCATGGCTACTGCCGCGAGTCCGGCTAAAAAGGCCAGTACTAAATCGCCAAACGAAACGCCTTTGGCGGGTTTGTCAGCGGCGGGTTCGCTAGTGGAGGCAACGGCCGGAGCGGCACTTTCAACCGTAGTGGTATTCGTATCCGTTGCTACAGCCGTGGTAGCGGGGGCAACCGTCGTCGTATCCTGAGCCGAAGCCGTCGTCGTCGATGGCGTAGTAGCTGGGGCCGTTTCGGTCGGTACGGCTGTGTTAGCGGCGGCAATTACCTTGAGTTTGCTTAGATTAAAGTCACCATCATTGATAGGAATACATAAACCATCGTCCTGGCAAACCTGTCCACCAATGTTACCTTCGAGTTTGGCTCCTTCCTTTAAAATCTTGACACTCTGGCGAAAGGTAGCTTTGCCTTCAAAAAAACGGACTTTCCCATCGAAAATCTCGTCCATTTTTTCCTTGGGTTTGCTCGTGGTCCGAAGTTTACCCACGGCTTCGTAGGCGTCATTTTTCTTGAGCTTGAGTATCGTGGGTAGGGGACCCACGTCCGGATCCTGATCGGGCGAGAAGATGTGCCAGCCCTCATTCACGTCGGCTTCGACGAGAATATCGACGGTTTCACCCACTTTCACTTCATTTTTCGACAGGGAAAATTTCAGACTATAGGGCTTGACAACCTGAGCCTGAGCGGCCACGGCCGTCCATATCCAAAGACTGAGAACTACTAATTTTTTCATGAAGAAGCTTAAAAGCGTATAACGTTACGAATACGAAGGAATAGAGTGGCTATGCTCCGGGGGCTCTTCTGCATTCGTATCGAATCCGATGGTACCTGAATGATTCGGCAACGCAAAATAAGTCAGTATAGTTTAGTTTTAGGTATGCTCTAATCACGCATATGACGCAATTGGTAGCAAATAATTGCCGGTGGATCGCTTAAGAAAGAAGCTTTTCGGGCTTGATGCCGTAAATTTGCCTTGCGTAAGGGGCAACTCTCGCAATTTTCTCTTACAAAAACCATAATGGATTTTCTACACCAGTTATTCGGCAATGATCTGGAAGCGGCCGGGTTTGTGATTTTAAATTTGATCCTGATTGAAAGTTTACTCTCCGTAGACAATGCTGCTGTACTCGCCACGATGGTCATGGATCTTTCGCCGGATCAGCGAAAGAAAGCCCTCAAGTACGGAATCATTGGTGCCTATATCTTCCGGGGAATTTGTTTAGTTGCTGCTACCTGGCTGGTGAAAGTATGGTGGCTTAAACCCATTGGCGGGCTGTATTTGCTGTATTTGTGCTTCAATTATTTTCTGAGTCGCGATAAGCCTCACGAAGAAGAACACATTGAAAAGAAGGATTCCTGGTTTTATCGCAATACTATTGGTTTACTGGGTAAATTCTGGGCAACGGTAGCGTTGGTAGAGGTAATGGACCTGGCTTTTTCAATCGACAACGTCTTTGCGGCGGTGGCCTTTACCGACAATATCTACCTGATTTGTACGGGCGTTTTCATCGGAATTCTGGCGATGCGGTTTGTGGCTCAGTCATTCGTGCGACTCATGGAGCGTTTTCCGTTTCTGGAAGGTATTGCCTTTCTCGTCATCGGATTATTGGGTATGAAACTGATGTCTTCGGCGGCTTGTCACTTTTTCAAGGAAACGGCCATTTGTCACTTCATGGAAAGCGAAGAAGCCGATCTATACGTATCCATTGCTACGGTCGTTTTATTCGTAATTCCTATTTTAACGTCCTGGTTATTTAATTTTCCCAAACGACACACGGTAGCGGATGAGTAATATACTGTCCGTCTGATTTTCGTGACTTCAACCCTAATCATACGCAAGAAAGCATTCCTCAAAAATTACGTATCGTTTGCGGCTAAGCTCTGTTTTTTTGCATATTTGACGAATAATATTTGTCGCTTCATTCACAAACCTAAACATCATTCTAAAATTTACTCCTAACGGAACATTTGTATGGCTAACATTTGGGTAAAGAAACCCCTGAAACAACTGATGAACGAGGCCGAAGCCTCAGGCGAAGGTTCGCTCAAGCGGACGCTCTCGGCTGGAAACCTCGTAGCGTTGGGGATTGGTGCAATTATTGGAGCTGGACTTTTCGTACGTACGGCAGCAGCAGCGGCCGAAAGTGCAGGTCCATCGGTTACGATTTCATTTATTTTAGCCGCCGTAGGCTGTGCTCTGGCCGGTTTATGTTACGCTGAATTTGCTTCCATGATTCCCATTGCGGGATCTGCCTATACGTATTCATACGCAACGATGGGTGAATTTGTGGCCTGGACGATTGGCTGGGATTTAGTACTTGAATACGCACTAGGAGCCGCTACGGTTTCCATCGCCTGGTCGGAATACCTCAATAAGCTCTTAGCGACTTTATTTGGGACCGAAATACCCTACCAGTGGTGCCATTCTCCGTTTCAGGTATCGGAATTGGGTACGCAAGGGATTATGAATATTCCCGCCGTATTCATTCTGTTCTGTCTGACCTTGCTGCTCATTCGCGGCGTACAGGAATCGGCTACCGTTAATGCCGTTATCGTCGTATTAAAAGTGGCGATTGTCATTCTGTTCATCGCTTTAGGCTGGCAGTACATCAACCCAGCTAACCACATGCCTTACATTCCTGAAGCAACTAAGGTAGTAGACGGTGCGGGTGTGTCCCATGACTTTGGCGGTTTCTGGGGAATTGTTGGCGGGGCTGGTACCGTGTTCTTCGCTTTCATTGGTTTTGATGCCGTATCAACCGCCGCTCAAGAAGCAAAAAATCCGAGTCGGGATATGCCCATCGGGATTCTGGTTTCCCTGGTAGTTTGTACAATCCTGTATATTCTATTCGGTCACGTATTGACGGGCGTAGCTCACTACAGCGAATTCCGGACGGCTGGTAAAGAAGCTTCCGTGGTATATGCCATTCAGAAATACATGCACGATTATCAGTGGTTGGGTACGATGATTACGGTAGCCATTCTGGCTGGTTTCTCTTCCGTAATTCTGGTGATGTTGCTGGGTCAGTCACGGGTATTCTACTCGATGGCTAACGATGGTCTGGTACCTAAAGTATTCAGCCAACTGCACCCGAAATTCCGTACGCCCTACCGCTCAAACCTGCTTTTCTTCGTATTCGTAGGCATCTTCGCGGCGTTCGTACCGGGTGACGTGGTAGGCGATATGACCAGTATCGGTACGTTGTTTGCCTTCGTTCTGGTATCGATTGGCGTGGTTATCATGCGTAAAACAGATCCAGACATTGAGCGTCCCTTTAGAACGCCTTTCTCTCCGGTCGTTCCGATTCTAGGGGCTTTGACCTGTTTACTAATGATCTACGGCTTAGGTCACGAAAACTGGATGCGTCTGATTGTCTGGATGGGTATTGGTTTGGTCATCTACTTCGGATACAGCGTTCGTCGCAGTAAATTGCAACGCAAATAAGCAGGACTGAAACAGCAAATCGGACCGTTTCATCCGAACAAAAAATAAATAGGAGCGACGCAGATCATTCTGCGTCGCTCTTTTGTTATACGGTTGAAAATCAAGTCTTCAAACCCGTTACACAAATAAATTCTGTTCACTATTCGTTATTCATCCGTACAAACACAATCTTGTACAACAAAACATCCGCCACTGTTTGCTTCGGCATCCTATTTTATGTATCTGACCACTATGAATATTATGTTACGTATGAAATCAATTGGGCTGATTTGGGTTCTCGTCTGGGCCTGGAACTTTGCAGGAGCAGCCGATAAACCCCTGGAACAGCGGGGTTATAATATTGGGGAAGCCGTCGGCGACTTTCAACTACGAAATGTCAATGGAAACACGGTACGCCTTTCAGATTTGAAAACAAATAAGGGCGTAATCGTCGTCTTTACAACGAACCATTGCCCCTTTGCCAAAGCCTACGAAGAGCGAATCATTGCTCTGGATATGAAGTATCGCTCGCAGGGATTTCCTGTCGTGGCCATCAATCCCAATGATCCGGCGGCGTACGAAGAAGATTCCTTTGAAAACATGAAAGCCCGGGCTTCAACCAAGGGCTATACCTTTCCGTACCTGCTTGATGATACGCAGAAAACGGCCAAAGCCTTCGGAGCTACCCGTACGCCCCAGGTGTTTGTACTGCAGCGACAAGGCGATAAATTCACCGTTCAGTACATCGGTACCATCGACGATAGTTCACAAGACCCCAGCAGTGTAACCCGGCGGTACGTGGAAGATGCGGTTAATAATCTATTACAGGGAAAGCCCGTGATGCTAAACGTAACCAGACCCGTAGGCTGTGCCATTCAGTGGAAGGAAGCATAGAACAAGTGAATAGACCCATATAAAAGGCTCGCGATGATTGTCGCGAGCCTTTTATATGGGGGAAGGAAATTAGAAATCTTATAGGCGAATACCAAAGTTTACCGCACTCACCTGAGGACCTTTGCCCGCTTCAAACACTTTATTTAAATCATATTCGGCGAATACGGTACCTACGCAACGGAAGCCAACGCTCATCCCTACGCCGTAACGGAAGTTATTCACATAGTAGCGACCATGATCGCGGTCTTTGCTGCCCGACTGCGTTTTGGTTTTCGTATAGCTATCGAGTCGCATACCCGCGTAGCCGCCTAAGCTAATATGGCTCACGGCTCCTTTGCGGAAAACGACCGTAGGCATAACGGGAATGTTCAGATACGCTACGGTAAGTTTGCTTTTAGCCAGGGGTACGTCAGAATCCATGAAAGCCACTTGTCCACCCGTAGTACTAATCACCCGGTTTCCTTCGAGCATAAAGTTATTCCAGCTTACTTCCAGACCCGTCTTCAACGCCAGGGCGGTCTTTTGTCCACTGACAATCCGGAAGCGGTGCATGGCACCCAGCGAAACGAAGCGGCTACCTAAGGGACGAAGTTCGTAACCATTGGTCGTCTGGGCATTCTTTCCGGCGAAGGTATTGAACCCCAGTGAAATTTCTAAGTCGCTCTTGTGAGCAGGAATCCAGGGTTTGATCGTTGTCGTGACGGGTAAAGTGTCCGTACTGATTTGAGCAAAGGCGGATAATGCCGCGGTGGATAAAGCGATAGTAGCGAAGGCAATCAATGAACGTTTCATGGCTATACGAGAATTAAGAGGTTCGTCAGTTGTTGGAATAGAATTCGTATTTTCGAATTCAAAAAACAGATGAACGCCGCAAGGAGAAGGTGACGAAAACCCGTATGAAAGGAATTTTTTACGGAGGAAGGGTGAAAACAGCGGATGAATTTGAAAAGGTAGCGATGACGAAAGCAGAAATACGACGGGAGTTCCGGCAACGCCGACAGAAACTGAGCGAAGCCGATGTACTTATCCACACCCGAGCATTGTCTCAGCAACTTATTCAATCTGATTTACTGAACGATAGTAAGACCGTACACGCCTTCTTACCCATTCGTCGACAGAAAGAAGTGGACAACTATATAGTTATCCACAATTTGCGTGAAAGTTATCCACATATCCACATTGCTATTTCCCGATCGGATGCTCAGGCCCGTGAGATGGAACACTATCGGTACACAGATCAGACCGAAATCCTTGAAAATGAGTGGGGTATCCCAGAACCCGTACCGCAATCAGGCTTACAGATAGCTCCTGAACAACTGGATGCCGTGTTAGTACCACTCTTGGCTTTTGATCGACGGGGGTATCGGGTAGGGTATGGGATGGGTTTTTACGATCGTTTTCTGGCTCAGTGCCGACCGGATGTACTGAAAATTGGCCTCTCTTTCTTTGAGCCAGTAGAAAGCATTAGCGATGTGGATAACTTTGATATTCCACTCACGGCTTCCGTTACGCCAAAGGGTATTTGGAGGTTTGAGGGAAGTAAAGAACTTTTATAAGTCGAGACTGGCCAAAAGAAAAATAAAAAAATAGGGCTTGTGTTTTTTCAGTACGCTAGAAAGCGCTTACTTTGCGGCCAATTCGACAATTCGTCACAGTGAACACTAAGAAAATTAAATAGAACATTCGGAGTGAGCGGGGCCTCGACCCTCGTTTGCCAGAATTGTTTTGTCGGTTTTCTCTCCTTCACGGTGACGAATTTTTTTATGCCCATACCTCAACGCTGGCATAGAAATGGTTGTTGAGGATGAGCGGATTATAGACTCATATTTTATTTTTCACCCTAATTTCTTTTTTACAAAACAATGAAAGTCGCTGTTGTTGGAGCCACCGGTCTTGTAGGTGGTGAGATGCTGAAAGTACTGGAAGAACGTAACTTCCCCATCACCGAACTCATTCCGGTCGCTTCCGAGCGGTCTGTTGGTAAAAAGGTGACCTTCAAGGGACAGGAATATAGCGTAGTAAGTTTTGAGGACGCCATCGCTGCCAAACCTGCGATTGCTATTTTCTCGGCGGGTGGTAGTACGTCACTGGAACTGGCTCCCAAGTTTGCTGAAGCTGGTATTTTCGTCATTGACAACTCCTCAGCCTGGCGGATGGACCCTACCAAGAAACTGGTAGTACCCGAAATCAACGCTCACACGCTGACGAAAGAAGATAAAATCATTGCCAACCCCAACTGCTCAACGATTCAGATGGTGGTGGTATTGAACCCCCTGCACCAGCAATACAAAATCAAACGGGTAGTCGTTTCGACGTACCAGTCGGTAACGGGTACGGGTAAAGCCGCGGTAGATCAGTTGTTTGCCGAGCGTAAAGGCGATGACAGTGTGAAAAAAGTATATCCGCACCCCATCGACCTGAACGTACTGCCGCACATCGACGTATTCCTGGATAACGGTTATACGAAAGAGGAGATGAAGATGGTGAATGAAACCAAGAAAATCATGGGAGATGATGCCATCGCAGTAACGGCTACAACGGTACGTATTCCCACGATTGGCGGTCACTCGGAAGCCGTAAACATCGAGTTCGAAAACGATTTCGATCTGGAAGAAGTACGGGCTATCCTGGAAAAAGCTCCCGGCGTAGTCGTACAGGACGATCCGAAGAATCAGGTATACCCCATGCCGCTGACCGCTCACGGCAAAGACGATACCTTCGTAGGTCGTATCCGTCGGGACGAGTCACAAGCCAATACGCTCAACCTGTGGATCGTAGCTGACAACCTACGGAAAGGTGCTGCAACGAACGCCGTTCAAATTGCTGAGTATCTGAATACGAATGAATTAGTATAATCAGATTTCAAACGTTAAAAGCGTTTAATAGCAATAGCCCAGGGTAAAACCCTGGGAAACCCTACCAAAGAAGGCGAGCTTATTCATATAGGTTCGCTTTCTTTTTTTGCTTGTAGCCGAAACGTTGATGGTAGGAAAGGTGGGTATTGGGTTTGGAATTAAAATACCCGAGGGTTACAGAAACGGTATGCTGATAATACTGATACGCAGCAACCAACTGACTAATGGTAAACCAGCGGGAGGTGCCATAGGGTGCAGAGGAGGTTCCGATACTGTACTTCATACTAAACGAACGATCTTTCCCTGGATCGGAGTTAAACACCATTTCTGTAGTAGCCGCAATGGTAAAAAGAGCAGGTTGGCGGGCAACAATCCAACGATCATACCCTGTACTATGGCCTGAATATACTCTGCCTAAGCCGTTGTTAACCGTCTTTTTCGGGATGCGTTGACGGATGCTCGTTAATTCTCCGTACTCACGACTATAAGCCATGTCAACGCCTAAAAACCGCCAATTTGTATTTCGCCCCAAAATGGCATTTAACTGAGCACTACCGCGAAAGCCAAATCCATAAAATCCATAGTTACCCTGATAAATACTTGGTAACGGCTTATTCATAACATTACCTAAGGAATCTTTGGGGTATTCACTGAAAGAGTCACCGCCGATATAATATTGTCCCAAATATCCGAAAGCTCCATAGGAAACGGTCGCTGCATTCCAGCTATGAGCCCTACTAACCTGCAAAAGTCCCAGCCAATGACGATCTTGTGACTGTCCATTCATAAATCCTTCGTGATATCCCTTTCCCCAAAGTGCTACGCCGCCCAGATACGTTGCCGTGTTCACACCGCTGTCCCGGGAGGCCAGTGGCTTGGGTTGATAAATTAGATCATGGGCATGGAGTCCAGCTCCTAATCGGTGATTGTAGATCGCCTGGCAGCTAGACAGGCAGGCAATAAAACAACAAAAAAGAACGATTCGATAGAGGTAAGACATAAAAGGCGTAGGGTAGGTTATAAAAAGAGTCGTAACTACACGAAAGACCCTAAAAATTTCAAAACCGTTGGAATGGAAAGCATTTTTTAGACGTTACTGTCTGGATGGCCCCAACCTTCGGTTTCTGGTCATTTTTTAGTAGTTTCACTGATTCGAAACGGACCCACGTCCCTTCGGTTCATTCGCTTAACAAAGCCGCTCCGAACGCCATGAATTTTGAATTAACCTCTGAATACCAGCCTACGGGCGACCAGCCCAAAGCCATTCAGCAACTCCTTGAAGGCATCCATCGGGATGAACCGGCTCAGGTACTTCTCGGGGTTACGGGATCGGGAAAGACCTTTACGGTAGCCAATGTGATCAAGGAGATTAACCGGCCTACCTTAATTCTCAGTCACAATAAAACGCTGGCGGCCCAGCTGTATGGGGAGTTTAAACAATTCTTCCCGAACAACTCCGTCGAGTACTTCATTAGTTATTACGACTACTACCAGCCCGAAGCCTACATCGCTACGACCAATACGTACATCGAAAAAGATCTGGCAATTAACCAGGAAATCGATAAGCTACGGCTTTCGGCAACCTCGGCTCTGATGTCCGGACGGCGGGATGTAATCGTAGTGGCTTCCGTATCCTGTATTTATGGGATGGGGAACCCCGAAGAGTTTCGTAGAAGCATCATGCGGGTGGGCGTCGGTGAAATCTATTCCCGGAATCAGTTTCTGTACCGACTGGTAGAAATTCTGTACTCACGAACGGAGGCCGAATTTACCCGGGGCACCTTCCGCGTAAAAGGAGATACGGTAGATGTACACCTGCCGTACGCGGAATTTGGGTACCGCTTTGTGTTCTTTGGGGATGAAATTGAAGCCATTCACCGGATTAATCCGCAAACCGGAAAGAAAATCGGGGAAGAGAACCGGGTTTCTATTTTCCCCGCCAACCTGTTCGTAACCGGAAAAGACACGCTGGCCCGGGCCATGCACGAAATCCAGGACGATATGGTCGAGCAAATTAAATTCTTCGAGAAAGAATTTCGCTTGCAGGAAGCCGACCGAATCAAGCAACGCACGGAGTTCGACATGGAAATGATGCGGGAACTGGGTTACTGTTCAGGAATTGAGAACTACTCCCGGTATTTTGACCGCCGTTTGCCCGGCCAGCGACCGTTCTGTTTGCTGGATTTCTTCCCGGAAGATTACTTGATGGTGATTGACGAAAGTCACGTAACCGTACCGCAGATTCGGGCGATGTGGGGTGGTGACCGCTCCCGCAAAGAGGCTCTGGTGGATTACGGATTCCGTCTGCCGAGTGCTCTGGACAACCGACCGCTGACTTTCCAAGAGTTTGAAGGCATGGCCCCTCAAACGATTTACGTATCCGCAACGCCCGCTGATTATGAGTTGAGACGGAGTGAAGGGGTGGTCGTCGAGCAGATCATTCGTCCGACGGGATTATTGGATCCTGAAATTGAAGTACGGCCCAGTATCAATCAGATTGACGATTTGCTGGATGAAATCCACGACCGGATCCGCCGCGAAGAACGCGTACTGGTTACGACGCTTACCAAGCGGATGGCTGAAGAACTTTCCAAGTATCTGGATCGGGTTGGGGTAAGGTGCCGGTATATTCACTCGGAAGTTAAAACCCTCGAGCGGGTAGAAATTCTTCGCGAGCTACGCTTGGGAATCTTCGACGTATTAGTCGGCGTAAACTTACTTCGGGAAGGTCTGGATTTACCGGAAGTATCGCTGGTAGCCATTATGGATGCCGACAAGGAAGGCTTCTTACGGGACATTCGTTCGTTGATCCAGACCATTGGCCGGGCCGCCCGGAATGACCGCGGTAAGGTGCTCATGTACGCCGATCGTATTACGGGTTCCATGGAAAAAGCCATCAATGAAACCTCGCGACGCCGGGCCCTGCAAATGGAGTATAATGCCGATCACGGGATTACACCCCGTACGGTTCGTAAGTCAAAAGAGTCAATTATGGAGCAAACCAGTGTCGCTGACGTGATGGGTAAGCCAACCAAGAAATACTACGTAGAACCGCAGGAACTCTCGCTGGCTGCTGACCCGGTCATGGCGTACATGGACAAAGATGCCATTAACGAACGCATCAAGCAGGTACAAAAAGAAATGGAGCAGGCCGCCAAGGAGCTGGACTTCCTCAACGCTGCCAAACTGCGGGATGAAATGATGACTTTGAAGAAGATGTTGTAAGTATATACAGTGGATAAAAGATGAAACGGCTTGGAAGTCCTAAGATTTCCGAGCCGTTGTTTTTACATCAACCACTAATTCGTTGAGTACCGACTGCGGGCCTTCACAATTTCTGCCTTATACATATTAGCCCATTCGGCTAGATCAATCATGCGTTGGAGTAAGCTCTCGCCCAAAGCCGTAAGCTGATATTCCACCCGGGGCGGAACTTCGGCGTAGATATGTCGCTGAACCAGTCCATCTTCCTCCAGACTTCGCAGCGTAACTGTCAACATTCGCTGCGAAATGTCACCAATCTGAGCTTTCAATTCATTGAAACGGAGCTTACCCGAATTGCCTAAGTGTAGGATGGTTAGGTAAGACCACTTGTCTCCAATGCGATCCAAAATACCGCGAACGGGGCATACACCCAAGTCATCGGTCTTGCTGAAAATTTTTTCTATCTTTTCCTGAACAGGAGTTGCCTGACTATCAACAATAGTTACTACCATGTGCCTTGGTTATCTGAAAATGCCTTCTTGTCGGAATTAAAACCTTGATTTACTTTTGAGTTATTAAAAGTAACTAAGGAAACAAAAATAACTAATTACTATGAAAATTGCACTGATTGGAGCAAGCGGTTTTGTCGGAACAGCCGTATTGTCGGAAGCATTGAACCGAGGACACCAAGTAACGGCGATTACTCGGAACCTCGAAAAAATTACGAATACTTCGGATGATCTTATCCTCAAGACGGGGGATGTAATGGATTCAGCGGAAGTACAGGAACTCGTAGCCGGAACAGACGCCGTAGTAAGTGCCTTTAACGCGGGCTGGACAAACCCTAATCTCTACGATGACTTCCTGAAAGGATCACAGGCCATTCTCGACGGTACAAAAGCTGCTGGTGTACCCCGTTTACTCGTAGTGGGTGGAGCTGGGAGTTTATACGCCGCTCCGGGCCTTCAATTGGTAGACACGCCTCAGTTTCCAGCTGACTGGAAAGCTGGAGCGACCGCTTCCCGCGATTTTCTGAATGTCATTAAGAAAGAAGAAGCCTTGGACTGGACTTTCCTGAGTCCGGCTATTCAGCTGGTTCCCGGAGAACGGACGGGCCAGTATCGCACCGAACTGGATACACCCGTTGCGGATGAAAAAGGAGAGAGCCGCATTACGGTAGCTGATTTAGCCGTAGCGATTGTGGATGAACTTGAAAATCAACAGTTTTCCCAACAACGCTTTACCGTAGGGTATTAGTAGTTAATACCAATAAAGGCTTAATTCTATCCAAAAAAACTGTAAATGTTACTATCCATCGAAGTTCTAAAAATTAGTCGTGGTTAACGTTCAACTTTGTATCAACAATAAGGCGGAGGTGGCGACCTGAAGCTTTATTGTTGATACAAATTCAGTAACGTGACACCAAGGCGGTGGAGTCACATTAACTATACAGACCCCTCGATCCTTCTGGGAACGAGGGGCTTTTCTTTGTATAAGCTATTGATTTTTAGAATACTAGATAGGCCATAAAAATGCTTATACTGATAACTAAGGCTTCAAGTATCCATGCTCCCAGCGAATATTGACGTTGAGGGGTATCAAATTCTATCAAAGATTTATGCTCAGACTTAGGCGATTGTGGAGAGAAAATTTCCATACAGGTGTGCGTTTGGTTGAAAATTAGCGGTCCTGATGACTACTCAAAAGCCAGCGTTTTACTAATCAGGTCTGTACCGTAAGTTTTGGGGTGGGTATGATTCCACTATATACCTAGTACGCCGAAGGCCTATGCCGCGTTGCGGCCAGGAAAAAGGATTACGTTATTTTAAGCATACCTTAAGCGTAGCTTATTGAAAATCAGTAAAATTTGTAGCGGAGAAAGAGGCCGGGTTATTTTTTAGCAGAATTTTATTGGTTGGCTGCAACGGCCAGACAATCCTTCGCGTATAGATTCATTGAGGAACCTTAATTTTTAACTGATTTTGTTTTTCCGGAAAAAATCATCCTTCACTGATGATGACCTCGAAGGGGTTATTCAGGCCTGTTTGTTAGAAGACAAGCGGGCTCAGCGGGTGCTTTTCCAACAGTATTTCAGTTATGCCAAAAGCATTTGTTTACGATACTCCTCGAGCGTAGAAGAAGCGGAGGAAATTTTAAACGAAGGGTTTTTTAAGGTTTTCAAAAACCTGCATCATTACGATCTGCAATTGCCTTTTAAAGCCTGGTTACGGACTATTATGGTCAATTCGGCCATTAGCTATTTCCGAAAACATCAGAAATTCCATAGCGAAATTGGCTTTGAATCTTTTCCAGAACCAGCTCTGGACGATGACGTGGTCGAACAGATCGCGGCGGAGGAAATTTTAGAACTGGTTCAACAGCTCCGACCCATTTATCGCTCTATTTTCCTCATGCACGTGGTGGATGGGTACCAGCTTCGTGAAATCGCGGATCAACTGAATTTAAAGGAAGGGACCGTACGCTCGCATTTTGCCCGGGCTCGCGTGATCCTTCAGCAACTGGTTATTGAATCGTATCCCCACGTCGCTCAGCGAAACTGGGGAAATACATCTTTACAATGAAAACGGATCGTTTCAACGAAGCCATCCGACGAAAGTTGGAGGGAATCGAACCGCCATTCCAAGAACAGGAATGGAAGAAGTTTCAGACGTTTACCAAACAACAGATGCCCGCCTCGTGGTGGGTCCGGAGCGGAGCTAAGTGGATTGGCTACGGAGCTTCTGGTTTAGTAGCTACGCTGCTCATTGTGACCAATCTCATTCAGTATCAGGAAAATAAAAAGCTTACCCAAACGGTAGCCGAATTAAGAAAAGAAGTTCAGCAAACCAAAGAAATGCAGCGGTCAGAATCGGCGGCTGTTCAGACCCCAGCCTATGATGCATCTGTACCTGCTGTCAAGACACCGGCAAATCCAGCCGTTTCTGATTACTCTGAAAATGAGGTAGAACCCAACAGTACCAAGAAAGCGAATAAGGCTACGATAACTCATTCCCAAACCCGACCGGCTTCTGGATCGCAGGAAAAAGAAACGATCAGTTTAGATCCCACTTCGTTCGAAGAAAACCAGCAGCGTGAAGCGGTTGCCACTGACGTTCGTACTACGGAGTCGATTCGTACCGCTTCTGATAAAATCATCCGTCCTAATCACCAGACAGAAGGTGCTCGTGCGGATGTTACGTCATCGGGTATCGATCGTCCGTCCTTGGTTCGTACACCCAACTCGTCTGGGAAAACCAAACGCACCTCAATTCGGCAAACATTCCCAGGTGAGTACGGAAATGAATTAACGGGTATTGAGAAAAAAGGATCAAGGGAATCCTTTGAAACAATAGCCGAAAATCGTCAAGGTTTGGTGGAAGCTGCCCGACTGCGGCCCCGGCTAACCTTTGACGTTACCTTACCTGCCCTGCATTCGCCTGTAGTAACGAGGAAAAATTACAAATGGACGAATTACGTACCGACCACGGAGAAAACCGAAAAGGTAGCGAAAGCACCCAAACTACGCCTTCCCCAGGAAACTACGGTAGCTCTGCGAGCCGGAGCGGGCGTGGACCTAGAAAGGAACTTTCTTGGGAAATCACTGGCCGCGGGCGTAATCGTTGGCAAACACTGGGGCCTTTCATTAGGCTTAAGCTGGGGAACGGTAGAAGGACCACGATACCGGGATGAAGTCGAATGGGATCACAAGAAAAATCAGCCTCCCCGAAATTTCAGAAAAGAGCATAAGATCATCCTGCCGCCGCAGCTATTTAAAATCAAAAACATTCAAACGCAGGCTTCGGTCGTACGCATGCCTATTGAACTGAATTACCGGGTTCCGCTGAAACAGGATTGGACTTTACTGGCAATGGCCGGCAGTACGCTGGATCTGAAAGTGACGCAACAACTGCAATTCGATGTAGTCAAAAATGAATTTCCTTTTGCGAAAAGTCAGATCGATTTCAAGCCCAAAGAGCCCGTACTGAATAATCTTAATGTTGGCGTAGGCATTGAAAAACGCTGGAATCATCTGGTCGTACAGACGGAAGCGTATCTGGCTCCATCCCTGGAAAATTGTTCCTATCGAAAGGAACAAACACCCGCAGGCTTACGAATTCGAGCCCTGTACCAGTTCGGACCATAAAGGAAAGGACTGCCGTAATTACGGCAGGCCTTTTTGCTGCTTACGGTGATTCATCATTGCGAGTAAGGGGAGGATTCACGACCTTTCGCCTATAACCTCTTCTTACTATGAAAAAGTATTGGCTTGTACTAATGGTCTCCCTGACCTGTACTCTAACGCAGGCTCAAACAAAACCCTGGAATGGTCTGGACGTTGGGTTATCTAATCTGTATCGCCTTTCCAACGCTCAAACCCGATCCATCAGTCCCGAAAACTTTACGGGTGAACGCGGCAAAGGTGCCATGGCGGATACCTCCGACCGACGGCCCAATCAGGCCAATGCCCGTCGTGAAGCCCGTGATCTGGGCCGGGGCTGGAAAGTCAATCCCTTTGTCATCATTCCATCAAAGCAGGTGTTCACCCTGGCCGAAATTACGGGTTCGGGCCAAATCCAACACATTTGGATGACACCTACGGGTAACTGGCGATTTAGTATCCTTCGCTTGTATTGGGACGACGAAACGACGCCCTCCGTGGAAGTACCCGTGGGTGATTTCTTCGGCATGGGTTGGGGCGAGTATGCTCCGCTGAATTCATTGGCCGTTACGGTTAATCCGGGTAGTGCCTTCAACTGTTACTGGCCCATGCCTTTTCGAAAGAAATGCCGGATTACGATGGAAAATCTCGACGAGCGTGAGATGCGACTCTACTATCAGGTCGATTATACCTTGACAGATGTACCCGACGATGCGGCGTATTTCCACGCTCAGTTCCGCCGGGCGAATGGGCATCCAACGGAGCAGGTCATTACACTCGTCGATGGTATCAGGGGAAAAGGACAGTACGTAGGCACGTATCTGGCCTGGGGCGTGCGTAATACGGGCTGGTGGGGTGAAGGAGAAATCAAGTTCTACATGGACGGAGACCAAGCGTTTCCCACCATTGCCGGTACGGGTACGGAGGATTATTTCTGTGGAAGTTACAACTTCGACCGGGCGGGGAAATACGTCGAGTTCTCAACGGCGTACGCGGGTCTTCCGCAGGTAATTCGCCCCGATGGGACCTATAAATCCCAGCAACGGTTTGGGTTGTATCGCTGGCATCTAACGGACCCTATTCGTTTCGAGAAAGACCTGAAAGTAACGATTCAGGATCTGGGCTGGCGGAGTGAGGGTCGGTATCTCCAGCAAAATTCCGATGTGGCAAGCACCATTTTCTGGTACCAGACCGAACCACATGCGGCATTTCCCCGACTGCCTAATAAGAACGCTTTGGAGATCAACTAAGAGGCGTAGTACAGATTTTTAAAGGCTAGATTCATTCATCATACAGCTGCCTATGAGAACGGTTATTGGAGGAATGTTTATCCTGGTCGTCATGATTTTTTATCCCGATAAAGGAAAGTTTCGTGAACAGAAAATTGCCGCAGAACGCTATGAGTCG
>NZ_JBMDWJ010000308.1:0-9748 GCF_048595215.1 Siphonobacter sp. | reverse complement strand
AAAAATTCTGGGGATCTAGCTCCGGGAAGGCCTCTCGAAACGTTTTCCCTACCAAGCTACTATCCCGGTGCCAGGTGTCAAGCATCGCCTGATTCACGGTTTCAATTCGCAGTTCTTTCCCCGTATAGATGACGATGGGCGTAGGCGAACCCAGCACAAAACTCCTAAAACGCTCTTCGCTGAACTGAACTTCTTTCTTAGCCCTTACCTGATCGCTTACGTCATTGGCGACAATCATCACGCCCGTAATTATCCCGTCGGACTGGCGTACTGGAGCGTATACAAAGTTATAGTACCGGGCTTCGAGGCGATCATTGCGGATGATCTGAGCCAGAATTTCGTTTCCGTAAAAGGGGTTGCCCGTATCGTACACATCCTGCAAGAGTTCGATGAACCCTTGTCCGGCCAGTTCTGGTAGTGCCGAAAGCAGGGGTTTCCCAACAATCGACTCCGTCTTTCCCCACACCTCCAGCATAAATTCGTTGGCGGTTTCGATCACCATCTTGCGTCCTTTCAACAGACCAATGGCGACGGGGGCCTGAATAACCAGATTACGGAAATGCCGCTCGCTTTCCAGGATGGTTTGCCGGGCCAGCTGCTCCGGCCGCATATCCCGTAGGGTAAATCCGCGGGCAATCGGTTGGCCCGTATCCGGATCGTCAATACGAATACCGTTTGCGAAGACGGGAATGACCATTCCGGTTTGAAAATGCCGGATACTGAACTCCCCTTTCCAGTGGCCTTTTTCGAGTAATTCCGGCAAAATCGTTTCCCGCACGAAGGAGTACTGATCCTGCCAATAAAAATCGGATACTTTGCGATGGGCAATGGGAGCGTCTGCCGGTATTCCGACCAGTTCGCGACCAGCCTGATTAATGTACAATAGGTGATCATCCATAGCAGCGATCACCATTAGCTCTGAACTGTTTTCTACGAGCGTCAGTAGGCGTTCCCGCTGTTGCCGTTGCAGATGTTCATGGGTAATGTCTTCAACGGTGGTGAAATAATAGCCTAACTCCGGAATCAGAGTAAGCGTTTGCTTGACCCATAACATCTGCCCATTGTGTTGCCGAAGTCGGTTTTCCAACTGCGTGGAGAGGCTCGTTTGTAAGGATTGTAATCGGGCATTGTAGATCGGCCAGTCGGCGACATCGATGAGTTGGCGGTACGAAAGTTGCTGTAATTCGGCAGCGGTATAGCCACTGAGTTGCTGAAAACTAGCATTTGCCCGGACAATTCGACCGTTTGCATCCGTAACAATCATCCCCAAAGGCACCTGATCAAAAGCGGCCGAATAGAACTGCGTAGACCTATAGAGAGCTTCGTTCTGTACGGTAGAGGTGCCTAGTAACCGAACCACCGCTCCTGCTTTACGAATCAAATGAGCGTGATCTTTTACTACTAGATATGAACCGTCTGCCTTCAGAAAACGGTACGTCGCCTCCCAGGTAGCCGGCTGTTTTTGTAAGGCTTCGTACAGGCTTTCGCTCACCCACATCTGATCGTCGGGGTGAATACGTGAATGCCAGTACGTTCCCGGGATAGGGACCGGTTCTTCCGGAACGCCTACCCGAGCTGCGTAGCCTTCACTGCACCAAACGTCACCGCTTTCCTGATTCCATTCCCACATGAAATCATTTAACGTTGGCATCCGGGCGTCTTCAGGGTTTGAGGCCTGGTTATGCTGCATGCTTATTTTCAAACAATCGATTCTGGAAAGACTTTCCTCTTAAGTAACCCGTACGAAGCCAATCTGTTTTCTTCCCTCCCGTGTTTCGTCCACTACATACGCTACAAACGGTATGCTTGTATCAACACTACTTGGCTTAGCGAACTTCTAACCAACTGGGACTAGCAACTACGAAAGTAATTCAGTTTTTGCAACTCTAATCTAGATTTAATCAGAGCTTATTCCTAGTCCGGCAAAAATTGTATTTCTTTGTTACAAAACGGCCCATTTTTCTAAAAACATTGTCCTTTTTCGGGAACTACGCCGCTCCTTTTTGTTTTATAGACCTACGCCGAATCTTGTATTCGGATGTTATTATTTCTATCGCCAACTCATGTCCATAAAGCCACTATTTATTGTCGTTGAAGACGACGAAGATGATCGTGATTTATTAAAACTGGCCTATCAAGAAGGAGAGTACAACTGCGAGTTAGTGTTTGCCGAAGATGGTCAGCATGCTCTGGAAGTACTACAAAGTCTGAAAACTCGTCCCAGCGTTATGTTACTGGATATTAACATGCCGAAGATGGGTGGCCTGACTTTACTTGAAAAACTGAAAAATTCTTCCGTTTGGAAAGAAATGCCCATTGTGATGCTAACGACCTCGGACAATGAAGACACCATTCATCGAGCGTATGGACTGGGGGCGAACTCTTACATCGTGAAACCGACCAACTTTCGCGGCTTGTCCAATTTATGGGATACCGTATATCACTTCTGGACGGATACCGTACAACTACCCGTTCAGGCAAGCTAGTATCCATTGATCGCTACTAAAAAGGGTCGTACTCCAGGTGGAGTATGACCCTTTTTAGTAGCGATGACTCAGGGAATGAGTTCCTTTTGAATAATCCGTTGGTGTAATTCCCGAACAAAAGGGCCGTATTCAATGAACGTTTCGGGTTTTATGATGTAATCGGCGGCTCCCAGCGTCAGGCAACGTTCGATCGTACTTTGAATGGGCGACGTTGAAGCAATAATGACGGGGATGGAAGCGTACGCGGGCTGGGCTTTTAATTCGTTGATGAGGTCGTATCCGTTTTTACCCGGCATATTAAGATCCGATAAAATGACGTCAGGTTTTCGGGGAGCGTTGAGCGTCAGCCATTCCAGCAAGGCATCGCCGTTCTTTACCAGAGCTTCCACCTCAAATAAATCCGATGCTTCATCGAATCCTTGTTGCATAAAGAATCGTTCGTCCTCGTCGTTTTCCGCAATTAAAATCGTATAAGTTTTCATACGAAACGTTCACTTAATTTTCGTACAACGTAAAATGAAAGGTCGTTCCCTGACCCGCTTCTGATTCAAGCCAAATTTTCCCCCGGTGCCGATCAACAATCTTTTTACAGATCGTCAGTCCAATGCCCGTACCGGGATATTCTTTCTGGGTATGCAGGCGTCTGAACATATCAAACACTTTCGCGTAATCCCCGGGAGCAATCCCAATCCCATTGTCCGATACGGAAAATTTCACGTGTCCTTCCACCTCCGTACACCAAATCGTAATGAGTGGTTTTTCCGCATCGGTAAATTTCAATGCATTACTCAGCAAATTTTGGAGTAATTGAACCAGCTGTACCCGATCTCCCTTCACAACATCCACTTCGCATTCGATACGGATTTCCGGTTGCGTGCGTTCAATCGAACTTTTCAGGTTTTGCAACGCCTGCTCGATGAGCTCCGCAGTCGGCATGGTTACTTCTAGAATTTCGCCGCGACTCAACTGCGAATAATGCAGCAGGTTCTGAATCAGCTCCCGCATGCGATTAGCCGCGTGAATGGTTCGGCTAATATAAGCTTTTAGGTCCGTGTTTTGCTCGGCATCGAGTTTCAAATCCAGCAGTTGGAGGTAGCTTTTAATCGTCCGAATGGGTTCCTGCAGATCGTGAGAAACGATGGAGGTAAACTGTTCCAGTTCCTGATTGGCGTAGGCCAGTTCGGTATTGGTTTTTTTAAGCGTATGAGCCAGCGAGCGGAAGCGTTCGTAGCTTTCCCGTAAGGCCAGCTCGGCCTGTTTGCGTTCGGTCAAATCACGAGTTACTTTCGAGAAGCCCATGAACACCTTTTCACTACTGTACAGGGCCGTAATGACCACGTTAGCCCAGAATTTACTGCCATCCTTTCGGAGTCGCCAGCCCTCTTCCTCGTACTTACCCACGGCCAGGGCCGTTCGTAATTCAAAATCCGGCTTACCGCTCAGGATGTCTTCTTCGGTATAAAAAATGGAAAAATACTTACCCAGAATTTCCTCGGTCGTGTAGCCATTGATTCGCTGAGCCCCGGTATTCCAGCTGACGATGCGACCTTTTTCGTCCATCATGAAAATACCGTAATCGCCTACCTGTTCCACTAAGGAACGATAGCGTTCCTCACTCTCTCGCAGGGCTTCTTGTTGGTACTTCGTTTCGGTAAGATCGCGGGTTACTTTTGAGAAGCCAATGTGTTCATTTCGTTCGTTGAACAGAGCCGTAATGACCACATTCGCCCAAAAGACGGAGCCGTCTTTCTTCACTCGCCAGCCCTGTTCCTCGTACTTGCCCGTCGCTACTGCGATTTTTAGCTCGCGGGCGGGTTTTCCGTCCTTGAGATCTTCCGCCGTGTAAAACGTGGAAAAGTGTTTTCCTATAATTTCATCGGGAGAGTACCCTTTGGTACGCTGGGCTCCTTCATTCCAGGTAACGATGTGTCCACCGGTGTCGAGTAGAAAAATGGCGTACTCTTTAACCCCTTCTACCATCAGGCGGTAGCGTTCTTCGTTGTCTCGCAGACGAATGGTTTCCTCCAGCACCGCGGTACTATCCCGCAATACACAAGTATAGCCCGTGCAAACCTGCTCTTCGTCAAAAACGGGAGTAATCGTCATTTCACCCCAGAAGTGGCTACCCTCTTTTCGAAATATCCAGCCTTTGCTGTGCGTGACTCCCTGACGTAGAGCTACGGTCCGCTCATATTCCGCATGAATGAGATCGTTGCCGCCGCTTCTCAGCAGGGCCATCGACTGATGACTCAGGTCGTTGATTGAATAACCCGTCAGCGTAGTTGCTCCGGGATTACAATACTGAATATATCCATCTGCATCCAGCAGGAATATGGCATCACTGATGTGTTCCAGTATTTGACGGTAATTGACCACCATGGAGCTTACAATAATAAAATACCGGAATCGGGCTTAGCCCATTCGAGTATAAACAAAAACACCCGCTTAAATTAACTTTAAGCGGGTGTTTTTGTTTATTGGTACTTTACAAAAAGTGAAATGTAAGGGACTCGAACCCCTGACCCCTACCCTGTCAAGGTAGTGCTCTGAACCAACTGAGCTAACATTCCAAGCGTTTAGGATCACAAAAATAAGGCTCGATTAGACGGATGCAAGAATTGGACTCCTTTTTTTTATTCGGGTCAAAATGGCTAACATGATAAATCCAACCACGAAGACTCCAGCAATGACCAGCACACTGTACCGCATGGAACCCGTGAACTGGATGACAACGCCAAAGAGAAAGGTCCCGATCACGGTTGATGTTTTATCGCACACATCGTAAAAGCTGAAGAACGAAGCCGTATCGTGCGTACCCGTGGGCAGTAACTTGGCATAGGTCGAACGCGACAGCGACTGGATACCACCCATGACCAGACCCACGACGAAGGCCAGTACGTAAAACTGAGCACCCGTCTGAACGAAATACGCAGCCCCACAGATACCAATCCAGATGAATACCGCCACCATCAGGGCTCGGAAATTTCCCCAACGAGCCGAGGCTTTGGCAAACAGCCAGGCTCCCAAAATCGCCACCAGTTGAATGACTAGTAGGACGGCAATGAGGGAACCGGAGTCCAGATGAAGCTCTTTGTCGCCGAAAAGTGTGGCCAGATACATAACTGTCTGTACCCCCATGTTATAGCAGAAGTACGCCAGCAGAAAGCGTTTTAACAGCGGCATTCCTTTAATCTGCTGCAACACCAGTTTCAACTGGATGAAGCCATTCCATAACCAGTTTTTCTGCCGTTCCTTTTCCAGCGATACTTCCGGCAGGTATGCAAACGTATACTGAGCGAAACCCGCCCACCATACGCCCACGCTCAGGAAGGCAATGCGGGGCGGCAGACTCGCATCGGTAATGCCGTACCACTCGGGCTTCAATACCATCGTCAGGTTAAAAATTAGCAGTAATACACTACCGATATAGCCTAAAGAAAAACCGCGGGCACTGACGGCATCGTAGCGATCTTCCGTCACGATTTCGGGCAGGAAGGAATTGTAATAGACGATACTCCCCGCCCAGCCGACGAGGGAAAAGATGAAAAACAGCGTTGAGCTGACGTAGTTTTCTTTTGTAAAAAAGAAGAGTAAGGCACAATTGAAGGCTCCGAAATAGCAGAAGATTTTCATGAACAGCTTCTTGCGACCGGAGTAATCAGCAATGGCAGAAAACAAGGGACTCAGAACGGCAATGATCAAAAAAGCGATGGATACGGAATAGGAAAACACCACCGAATTCTGAAACTCCATCCCGAAGTAGGTAACAAAATCCGGGGAGCGGGTTACCGCCGTGGCCCCAAAATAGATGGGAAAAATGGCGGTTACAATCACCAAAGCGTGTACTGAGTTAGCCCAGTCATAAAAACACCAGGCATTAATCACTTTGGGGTCATTTTTAATCAGCATACAGAACGTTGTTTACGGCCCCTTAAAGATAGAGCAATTCGACAGCCGACCGCAAAGTTGGTTCATAAAAACACCCGGCTACCGTACATGACCATACGAAAGCCGGGTGTTAAAATCGATTCATTTTTCTGCTCAGGAGTTCGTATCCGCAGGACGCTGTTGCTTATTCATGGTATCTGCCAACATGGAATCCGGCATAACGTTGCTTACCGCCGTCTGTAGCTTGTTCTTCAGACCGGATACTACTTTATCGTCGCCTGCCATCAGGGCTTCGTAGCCATCTTTCGCCACTTGTACCGGATCGGCCAGATCGCCCTCCTGCACAATTTTCGACTCCTGCATTTGGGCTTTGTTAAAGAAATCAGTGTCCGTCGGACCGGGCAACAAAGCCGTAATCGTAACGTCACTTTCCTTGATTTCACTCCGCAGGGCTTCGGTAAACGATAGTACGAAGGCCTTGGTCGCGTGATAGACCGCCTGCCAGGGACCGGGCAATTTGCTGGCAATAGAGGCCACATTCAGAATTTTTCCATCGTTACGGGCCACCATGTCCTGCAAGTAAAACTTCGTCAGCGATACGTAAGCACTGACGTTCAACTGAATAATATCCAGCTCCCGTTCCAGATCCGTATCGATAAATAGTCCGTACTGTCCCTGACCGGCATTGTTGACCAGTACATCGATCTGGATGCCTTTGGCTTTCACTTCTTCGTATACTTGTTGGGGAGCTTCCCGTTGTACCAAATCTTTCGCTAGGGTGACGACCTCTACTCCGTATTGCTGGGTCAATTCGATAGCCGTTGTATTCAGTTCGTCGGCATTGCGAGCGACGATGACCAGATTATACTGATCGTTGGCGAATAGCTTGGCCAGTTCGTACCCAATGCCACTCGTGGCTCCGGTGATCAGAGCAAATTTTTCCTGCGTTGCCATAGTTGATAAGGGCTGGTTATGTATTGAATTCGAAAACAACCATACCCAGCAAAACACAACAACCTGATGGGGTAAAAAGTCCCACCAGGCTGTTCATGAAGCAATTAACCATATTCCTTATTCCGTATAACCAGCCTCCGCCAGTACGATCAGCAGGGCTTGCTGAATACCGAGATATCCTTTATCGTTCATCCACCACTCGTTCAGGGAATGGGCCCCACCGCCCACGCCACCGATACCAATCGTAGCGGCCGGAACGCCCTTCGCAAACGGAATATTGGCATTGGTGGAACTGCTGTGCAGCGAAGGTTCAGCTTTGAGATACCGGCTGATGGCAATCATCCGCTGAATGAGGGGCTGCTTGGCCTCCGTCATACCCGAAGGCCGATCGCCTACTTTCTTGACGTCTACCGTCAGGTCGGCACCCATTCGTTTGATGGCATTCTCTTCCTGCAACCCTTTCTGTACGGCAGCCAGAAACAGGTCATTGATTCCGACCAGCTTCGACTGATCTTCCGAACGCATATCGACTTCCATCCATGATTCAAACGGAATGGCATTTACGGAAGTCCCGCCACCAATCACACTGACACTGTAGGTCGTTTTAGGCCCCATGCGGGTAAATTGGTCCGCCTCCAGCGTAAAGTAATGAATCGCCCGACCCAGGGCCTGATGCGGATTGACCAGCCCAAACGAACCGTAGGAATGCCCGCCCGGCCCTTTGTACGTTACTCGATACCGTACCGAACCGACGCCGCCGTTGGTGATTGGTCCGATGCCCGACCCGTCTACCGACAGGTAAGAATCAATTTTAGGGCCTTTTCCGGAGAACAGGTGTTTAACGCCCCGCAGATCGCCCAGGCCTTCTTCGCCTACCGTACCGACAAAGAGTAGATCACCTTCGGTGCGGAGGTTGTTTTTCTGCATGGTTTTAAGAACGGCCAGCACAACGGCTAGTCCCCGACTATCATCCCCGATGCCGGGAGCAAACAGGGTATCGCCCCGCTGTTTCACCGTTACATCCGTTCCTTCCGGGAAAACGGTATCGAGGTGTCCTTCCAGGACTACCGTTCGTTTGCCCGTTTTGCCTTTTCGACGAGCCAGTACGTTGCCTACTTCATCCATCCATACCGAATCGGCTCCGGCGGCTCGCAGTAACTCAGCGTATTTTTTGGCCCGTACCTGCTCTTTAAAGGGCGGGGAAGGAATCTGCGTTAACAGCAAATGATCTTTACGCGTTTCGGGCTCGAGGTCCAGAATGGTTTGAAAGGCCGTTTTTACCCGGGGACGATTAGCCAGAGCATTGATTTCAGTTTCGTACTTCTTCTCAGCCGTGAGCGGTGTAGGGGTCTTCTGAGCCCAGACGGAGCCCGAGTAAACCACCGTGGCCAGAGCCAGTAGTAGTGTTTTCTTCATAGGTTCGTTCGTTTACAAAATGGGAAAGGAAGCAATTTAAGGTACGCCCCTTTGTTTGACAAGCCTTCCGGAAATCCCCCTAAGAAAAATAGCTACTCAAACTAGGTCTTGGATGAATGCCCTACGGATACAACAAGTACTTTTTCCGCATGGTCTTAAACTGCGAAAGACCCGGCTCCCAGCTCTTTCGAATCTCGGCTTCGCTTTTGCCAGCAATGATTTGCTCCCGCAGTTGTTCGGTCCCCGATAGTTTATCAAACTCGCCAATTTCTTTATGCTGACTTTTATCGAAGAAACGGGCCTTATCCGGATACGCCTGGTATAGTTCAATGAGCCATTGCAGATTTAGGCGACCGCTTTTGCGTAGTTGCCGGGTATCGTATTTCCGTAAATCCAGTCCGTAACAGTCCTGATTTTCGTGCAAAGGTTCTTCTTTCATCCCTTTGATACTGACGGGCTTGAACGAGAAGGCATATTGGCCCTTCAGAGCCGGAGCACCGAGTACGGTAAAGGGAAAGTACGTACCTCGTCCCTGACTGATGATGGTCCCCTCAAACCAGCAAATGTGCGGATACAGCAGAATGGATTGCGGTGTATTCAGATTGGGCGATGGCATCACGGGCAACTCATAAGGCAACTCGTGCCGGTAGTTGGCCACTTTTACAATGTGTAGTTGACAGGTCGCTTTGTTCGGCAACCAGCCTTCCCCATTGATCATCTGGGCAAATTCGGCGATGGTCATGCCGTGGCTGACGGGAATACGGTGCATCCCGATGCCCGAGTGCAGGTGGTCTTCCAGAATGGGGCCATCGACGAGGTACCCGTTGGGATTGGGCCGATCCAGAATCACCAGCTCCTTTTTATTTTCCACGCAGGACTCCATCACCCGGTGCAGGGTATTGATATACGTGTAAAAGCGGGCTCCTACATCCTGAATATCGTAAACCAACAGATCGACATCCGTTAAATCCTCAGGTAGCGGTTTCTTGCGTTTGCCGTACAGC
>NZ_JBMDWJ010000307.1:0-4247 GCF_048595215.1 Siphonobacter sp. | reverse complement strand
GTACATCGGGTTTTTGTTCCCGCAGCAGCTGACGGGCATCGGGTTTGTAGCGACCGGGTGTTCCGGCAATGTGCGTCATTCCCACCTTAACGCCTTCACAGGTAAAATGATTGATCAGTGGAAACAGGGAACGTATTGGCGTACCATCAATGTTTCCGTAGACGCCCTGAATGGGTCTGGCATACATTTGGAGGCGTTCATACACACCGGTACCCCAATCTCCCGCGTGCCAGATTTCGTCCGCCCAGCGACAGTGTGAATCCAGGGCTTCGTCGAACCAGCCGTGTGTGTCAGAAAATAATAAAATCTTTTTCATTTCTAAAGTATCCTTTTACCTTGCCACCCGGCAGTCGTTTCGCTGAAAGTCAGTGAAAATCATGTGTTACCTTCTGTTGAGATAACGTATAGAGACCCGTTATGCTTACCGTTATCTGAGTTGAACTACTTCTGATTTCCTTGGAATTGAAAGCAAGTATTTCACTTTAATCAATAGACAATCAATGATTTATTGCTTATGATTATTACACCTTTTGAAACCGAGCTGTATCAAAAACTCAGTGTTTTCTTCGCCGAGAATGGGTTTGAATTGCTTTCGGATCGAAAGCAGTTCAGAAAGCAAACGCCGGTTGGATTTTACAATGTTGTCTTTTCTACCTCGTATCGAACCAACGAAATCTGGTTGGATGTAAGCATTGGTTTGCGGCATCAGGAAATTGAGTTTCTAGCCCAGCAATTTCTCGATAATGCCGAGGAATATCGCGAAGATGCAAATACGCTGGTGATTTCAGTAGGGAAATTTAATGATGATAAATATTTCCGGTACAAGTTGCAAAGCACCGAGGATTTAAACGACGTTTGCGACCAGATCAAGGAATTTTTATTGAATCAGGGCTTTGCCTTTATGGAAAAATATGGTTCGCTTAAGGCGTTGAATCACTTGCTCAACGATGAACCGACCAAACCCAGCAAGTATCTGTATAACCAGATACACCGCTGTTTTAAGGGAATTATCGTCGCCAGATTTAGTAATCACGAACGGTTTTTACGGCTCATCGACTTGTATCGGGTCCAGGTGGCCAAGCTGGGAGCTTCCATCGAGGAACAGCAAACGTTCGAACGCTTGCTGAGCTTTCTCTTGTATCACTCGTTGAACTAATAGTCCGTAAGTATCCAGTTATCATTCTATCCGTACATCGGTAATTACTTTTTTATGTCACGTACCGCATTTATTACCGGGGCTACTTCCGGGATTGGCAGAGCGACGGCTCTCGCTTTTGCTGAACTGGGTTATCGGCTCTTATTGCACGGCCGACGCCAGGAACGATTGGATGAACTCAAAGAAGAACTGCAGGACAAGGTGGAAGTATACACGCTCAACTTCGACGTTCGCTACCGCGAAGATGTGGAGGAGGCGTTCTCACGAGTTCCGGAGTCTTGGCAGGGAATCGACATTCTGGTTAACAACGCGGGTAATGCTCACGGGCTGGGCCCTATTCAGGAAAATGATCCCGACGACTGGGATGCCATGATTGATGGAAACGTAAAGGGCATTCTGTACGTGTCGAAACTAGTGATGCCCGGTATGATTGCTCGGCGAAGTGGCCACATTATTAACATCAGTTCGGTAGCGGGTAAGCAAACGTACCCCAACGGAACGGTGTATTGTGCTTCCAAGTCGGCCGTAGAAAGCATTAGTCAGGGCATGCGTATGGATTTGAATCCTTTTGGTGTGAAAGTTACCAACATCGCTCCGGGAGCCGTAGAAACGGAATTTTCATTGGTTCGTTTCAAGGGTGATGATAAACGGGCAGATCTGGTGTACCAGGGATTCACACCGCTTTCGGCCGAAGATATCGCCGAAACCATCACATTCGTAGTGACCCGGCCACCCCACGTAGTACTGGCCGACATTCTGATTTTCCCGACGGCTCAGGCTTCAGCCATGCTTCTGAAGAAAGACTAAGCGTTACGTATACGGCCTGCGTTATTGAGTGGGCCGTATACGTAACTTCTTTACATAGGGTTAATTTTGGGGCGGACTCTTTTGTGACGAGTCTTCTTCGAAAAGTCATCTGACATGACGCTGATATTCCCATCCACTTCCAAGACCGCTAGGTCAACTTTCTCTAAGCGTTCCACGCCGTGTTCACGAATGGCAGCCTCCAGTTCATTGACGCTAATCTGAGCCTTTGCCAGATTCCGATCTTTTACGTGGCCTTTATATGCCAGGAGAATGGGTTCGCCCTGTAAAAGATGATTGATTCGTGGACTCCGGTACAAGAGTTTTTTCAGCACGAAATTACTCGCAAATAAAGCTCCCGCCGCGACTACTCCGCCCATCAAGCTCG
Organism: Siphonobacter sp.; assembly: GCF_048595215.1. Lineage (NCBI taxonomy): Bacteria > Pseudomonadati > Bacteroidota > Cytophagia > Cytophagales > Cytophagaceae > Siphonobacter > Siphonobacter sp. Next base: position 1,899 of record NZ_JBMDWJ010000307.1, on the reverse strand, counting down.
TATCTGGGCCTACCATGGCATTTTGTACGGCATTGGAAATCAGTAAGACAAAAACCAGATCAACGACCGATAGCTGCGTGAGTTCCTTCTTTCCGAAAAAACGGATGCACACAATAATAAACAGGTAAACGGCCACGGCCCGGCCGCTAATGTTCAGTAGTTCATTCATAATCGGTTCGTAAAATAAGATGTGGGTCGCGAGCATCCAACACACTAGGGATATCAGGTGATTTCTAATGGCTATATACCCGAAACGTGGGATTATACCAAACACAAACGAATGAAGAGGGGAATGGTAGGCGATAGCGTGGCTAACGGGTGAGCACTATGGTTAGCGTTACCCTGGCGATCCTATTGAAAGCTATTATAAGACTTTTAACCTTGAAGGAACGGGTGAAGAGTAGTAGAATTTCAACTAGCAACGTTCTGCTTAAACATGGGTCAGGAAGCAGGAGTAAGGTAGAGGCAAGCATTGTAAAAGCTGAGGCCGGGTCATTGGTGAAATGACCCGGCCTCAGCTTAATGGTAAGTATTTCTCTGATACCTTTAGTTTTGGCCAGATGGTCAGTCTCTAAAGTAATTTTCAGAGATCAGTTAAAAGCCTGACGAAATTCCAGTGGCGATAGATTTGTCTTTTTCTTGAAAAGCGTGCTAAAGGATTGTGTGTGCTCAAAGCCCAGGGCATAGGCGATCTCGCTGACCGAGAGATTGGTCGTGGAAAGTTTTTCTTTGGCTTTCGCGATCAGTTTTTCATGAATATGTTGCTGGGTGTTCTGACCCGTATGAACCCGAAGCAGGTCACTCAAGTAGTTCGGCGACAGATTCATCTGTTCCGCAATATGTTTTACCGTGAGCAAACGCTGGGCGTCGCTGGTAAAGTAGTCATCGATCAACTGCTCGAACCGGGTTAGCAGGGCTGAATTATTATTCTTGCGGGTCAAAAACTGCCGTTCATAAAAACGGTTGGAGTATTTTAGCAGGCTCTCGATCTGCGTCAGGATGATCTCCTGCGTATACTTATCGATATGCTGGCACTCCTTATCGATTTTATGAAGAATCGTGATCAGGTCATCTTCTTCCTCGGCTGACAGGTGCAGTGCTTCGTTTATCGCGTAATCGAAAAAACCGTAGTGATGAATGCTGTTCGCCAGCGTATGCTGTAACAGGAAGTCCGGGTGAAAGATCAGGAGATAACCGGACCCGCATTCCATCGTATGCAGGTCCAGTTGTTGCACTTGATTGGGTGCCGTGAAACTCAGTACTCCCTTATCGTAATCATAATGCTGCTGTCCGTACCGGATCTTGCCTTTGGCTTCGCGTTTAAGGGCTACGCAATAAAAGCGGTTGACAAAACCTTTCCAGATCTCGTCTTCCAAAAAAACACTTTCTGCCAGATTGATTACGCTTACCAGCGGGTGGCGAGGTTCCGGTAAGGACAGTAGACGGTGAAATTCCGAGATGGAGTTGATGGCGTTCATCCCTAAAATTAATCAATTAATCCCATACTGAACTCATCGTAAGGGGCACCGGTATCCGTACCTAAAGGCACGATGCTTTCCAGGTGTGATAAATCCTCCGGAGTTAATTCAATCGTGGTTGCCGCAATATTTTGTTCCAGGTACTTCCGGCGTTTCGTGCCGGGGATCGGCAGAATGCCTTTGCTCATGATCCAAGCCAAAGCTAACTGCGAAGAAGTAACGTGTTTGGTTTCAGCCATCGCTTCAATGGCCTTAACCAATTCAATGTTCTTGTTAAACATTTCGCCCTGAAAACGCGGGATGGCCCTGCGAAAATCATGCTCAGGTAGGTCATCGATACTTTTGATCTGTCCAGACAAGAAGCCACGGCCCAGCGGTGAGTACGCTACAAAACCAATACCCAGTTCCTGTAAGGTTGCCA
>NZ_JBMDWJ010000306.1:0-3725 GCF_048595215.1 Siphonobacter sp. | reverse complement strand
ACCAATGTTGAGGCGATCGTCTTCTCCGGTATAGGTCTGACTAAGCTGAAACAGATTAAACCGAATGGCTTGCTGAGCCGCGACGTCTCCTTCAATGACAATATCCATCTGCTGCCATTTCTGAGCCCAGGCTTCGATTTGTTCCCGCAAGAGTTGTTCGTATCCTTTTTCGGCCATGGTAGCCAGATACGTCTTGGCGTGGGCGAGTAGGTCTTGGCGAGCGTGATTTTGGTCACTCAGGTTGCAGGCGTATTTGATCAGAGCAATTTCTTCACCAGCAATGACGTCCAACTGAATGCGACTGCTAACGAAACCTTCCTGCTTGACGGGCAAGGCCTGAAACGGAAACGAAGCTCCGTCTTTGTATAAAGAAAATTTCTGACCCGTAACGACTTCGAATTGTGGTACCCCGTACTCATTCGGTACCGTAGTCAGGTGGAGGTAGCCTTCGGCAAAACCCGTTTCCCGGTGAATTTCCTGCCAGAATTTCTGATCGTAATTGGAATCGCGGTTGGAAATCGTCCCGTCGATGTAGGGCATGATGGTGAGTTTACCATCAAAATTCAGGGGTTTGATGCAGTAGCGAATTACCCCGCCTTCATCGTGCGTGAGCGAACAAAACCGTTTCGCCGTGACGCCCACCTGTTTGCCAGAAGGCAGCATCGCCACAAACGAACGACTCAGCCAGCCTTCTTTCATGTTCAAGGTCCGACGGAATTCGTGCACGTGGCAGTTCGCCAGATCCAGTTTTTCGTCCTCCAGCTCAATCTGGATACCAATCCAGTTGGCGGCATTTATGACCTTTGCAAAGTAATTGGGGTAACCGTTTTTCCACCAGCCAACCCGGGTTTTATCCGGAAAGTAGACTCCGGCTACGTAGTTACCCGGCAGGGTTTTGCCGGAGTAGCCTTCTTCAAAATTGCCCCGCTGCCCCATCCGGCCATTGCCCAGAGACATAACCGATTCGGTGATTTCATTCCAGTCCGCATGAAAGCCTTCTTCGATGATGCACCATTCATCGTGTTTCAAATAATTTTTCATCCGAGTTTAAGTTCAGTGATTAGTTGTTTCCATAGGAGGGGTCACCTAATCGATATGTGAAGTACGCCCAGTCAGGAGAGGTCTGAGCGTACGTGAGTTCTTTTCAAAAGGGGTTTATTGCCATCCCAGCAGTTCGTCGCTGAGCTTGGTCCAACTGGTTTCCGTGAAGGCCGTAATCACGACATCCGCTTCCGTGAGTACTTCGGGAGATCCGACACCTACGGCTTTCATTCCTCCCCGGTGGGCGGCTTCAATGCCGGCCACGGCATCTTCAAAGACGACACAATCGGCGGGATTTTGGTGTAAGGCCTGGGCTCCGAGTAAGAAAACTTCCGGATCAGGTTTGCTTTTGGTCGTATGCGTACCATCAATGATGGCATCAAAGGCGTCGAGCATGTCAATTCGCTCCAGAATCAGTCGGGCATTTTTACTGGCAGAACCCAAGGCAATGCCAATGCCCGCTTTTCGTAAGGAATCAAGAAAGTCACGAACGCCGGGAAGAACTTCCTGCGGCGTCATTTGATTGACATAGGCCAGATACCATTCGTTTTTGCGAGCGGCCCATTGCTGTTTTTCTTCATCGGATAAAGTAACGCCACCCCATTGCAGAATCAACTCCAGCGACTCCATGCGGGAAACACCCTTCAACTGTTCGTTCTGGTGTTCCGTGAAGTCAAAACCCAGTTCATTGGCGAGTCGTCGCCAGGCTTTAAAATGATAAATAGCCGTATCAACAATTACTCCGTCAAGATCAAACAGGCAAGCTTTCAAGGCAATCTAAAGTTTTGGTTTCCAGTTATTGAAGCTCCAGTACAAGGGAGGAACGAGCGGGAATCTGAATCTGCTGTAGATTCGATACCCGGACTCCCGTCAGTACATTTTTGGCTGAAGAAAAGCCATTCATACGTTCACGAAAGCGGTCCGTATCTATCGTTTTCTCCGTCTTGTTGGCGTTCATGAGTATCATTACCGTACCCTTAGTATCGTGCCGAAAATACGCATAGATTCCGTCCAGTGGCAAAAATTGCGTCAATTTTCCTGTTTGCAGAGCTGTGGAGGTTTTACGGAAGCTAGCCAGCGTACGTACATAGGTAAAAGCTTCATTTTCGGTAGCGGTTCGGCCAGCGGCTGTAAACTTGTTGGCAGGGTCATTGGCGAAACCTCCCGGAAAATCCTTACGAACTTCAGCATCCGATGGATTTTTAAAATTCTTCATGAGAAGCTCCGTTCCGTAATAAAGTTGGGGTATACCGCGGGTCGTAAGCAAAAAAGTTATGCCCATTTTATACTTGTCCAAATTTTCCCCAATCACCGAATAAAAGCGATCCAGATCATGATTGTCGAGAAAAATCAGATTGCGGAATGCATCTTCATAGAGGAGATCCTGCCCCAGCGTTTCGTACCAGCGGTTTATGTTCTGATTCAGGGCATCATTGCTAGCGTTATAGATCTGAAAATCAATGGCTCCGGGTAGATTGCTCTTCCACGGGACGTTGAGTTTATTCTTCACGAAGTATGCCTGATTTGTGACACTGTTTACCCAGTTTTCACCACAGATGTACAGGTTGGGATGCTCTTCCAGTAGCCGCTGGTTGAGCGTATTCATGAAGTTCAGATCGTTGTAAAAATACGTATCAACCCGCCAGGCATCGATGCCGAAATACTCGACCGTCCAGAGGGCATGTTGAATCAGAAAGTTCGCTACGTACGAATTTTTATGATTCAGATCGGGCAGGAAAGGGACGAACCAGCCATCCTGACTTACCTTGCGGTCGTACTCCGAAGCGTAGGGGTCTACGACGGGCTGATCTTTATACGTGGTGTTCTGGTACTGCGGCCACTGGTTGAGCCAGTCTTTGGCGGGTAAATCCCGAACCAGCCAGTGGTTCTTTCCCACGTGATTATACACCGCATCCTGCATGATTTTTAACCCTTTGGCGTGAGCCGCCGCTACGAGTTTCAGGTAAGCTTCATTTCCGCCCAGGCGTTTGTCAACGCTGTAATGATCGGTAAAGCCGTAGCCGTGGTAAGACGAACGCATGACCCCGCCTTCATTGGTGGTAGGCTGGTCGTTTTCGATCACGGGATTAAGCCACAAGGTCGTTATGCCTAGTTCTTTGAAGTAATCGAGGTGTTTCATAATACCCGCCAGATCGCCACCGTGCCGTAGGAATGGATTGTTACGGTCCAGTTGCGTATCGGCCATATCCGCGAAACGGTCATTGGAAGGATCGCCATTGGCAAATCGGTCGGGAAGCAGTAGATACACAAAGTCCCGCGAATCGACGGTTTGAGGGCGGGCGGTACGAGCCTTTAGTTCATAAGGTACCGTGATAATCATTTCTCGGCCACCGCTGACAATGGTACTATTATTTCGTTTTTCCGTCAGGGGAAATACTTTCGAAAACTGAAGCTGTAGTGTGCCTGGTTTAGTATCCGCCCCAATGGTCAGATCCACAAACACATAATTCGGGCTTTCCACCTGATGGACTCGATCGACAAATACGCTGGGGTAATTGACCTTCACTTTCGCACCTTTGATATTCGGCCCGTATACCAGTAACTGTACCTGCTGATTTTTCATCCCCACGTACCAGTTGGTAGGGTTAATACGTTGAATCTTAAGACCTTGGGCAAAGAGGGGCAGCGTCTCAAGGAGCAGAAAACAGAAAAGACTGATCCGC
>NZ_JBMDWJ010000305.1:0-2864 GCF_048595215.1 Siphonobacter sp. | reverse complement strand
ATCTGCCCGGTTGAAAACGTCTACATCGTTACTTCTCAGGAGTACTATGATTTGACCAAGCAGCAACTACCCGAGCTTTCAGATCATCAGATTCTCTTGGAACCCTCCCGTCGCAATACGGCTCCCTGCATTGGCTACGCCTGCTACAAGATTGCCGCCAAAGATCCCGAGGCCAATATCATCGTTACCCCTGCGGATCATTTGATCTTAAAGGGGAAAGAATTTACAGATCGTATCAAAGTAGCCCTAAAGGCGACCGCTGAATCGGACATTTTGGTGACCCTGGGGATTACCCCCACCCGGCCCGATACGGGTTATGGTTACATTCAGTTTGATGGCCTGACTGACAAGGAAGTCAAGCGGGTGAAGACCTTTACCGAAAAACCACATTTGGAACTAGCTCAGGCGTTTCTGGAAAGTGGGGATTACGTCTGGAACGCGGGTATCTTCGTTTGGAATGCCAAATCCATTCGCAAAGCATTTGAAGCATATCTTCCGGCTATGCATGAGGTGTTTGAAAAGCTGGAAGCCAACTATTATACCGAGCAGGAGGCCCTGGACTTACTCCAAGTGTATCCGCTGTGTCAAAGTGTTTCGATTGACAATGGGGTAATGGAGAAGGCCCAGAATGTGCACGTGGTCTTAAGTGACATCGGCTGGTCGGATCTGGGCACGTGGAAGTCCTTATACGAGGTAAGTGAGAAAGACGAAAACGACAACGTGATTGATGGCCACATCGTCACCCATAACACGACAGGTTCGATTATTAAGACGCCCAAAGAGCGGCTGGTGGTGGTGGAAGGACTATCGGATTACATTGTCGCCGAGTTTGACAACGTGCTTCTCATTTGTTCCAAAGACAAAGAACAGAAGGTGAAAGAGTTTGTCAACGATGCTTCCAAAAGAGGAGCTCACTTCGTATAAAAAATAAAACTGTGAACGCCGCCTGGGTGACTAAAGCACCCAGGCGGCGTTCATATTAATAAGCTAAATGCCTAGAAGTTAGCTTGCCGAATTCGGTTCTATTTCTCGTCCTACCTTCCTTAGTACTAGCAACTTTGCTAGTAAGCCACAAGCATCTTCACTGATTAGCTTAAGTATAGCTTACCTTGATAGTAACATGATTTAATGCACAAAGCTTACCTCAATTAGTAAATTTACTTGCTATTCCTACATGTCAATGCAGCCCTATGTTTTTGCAAGGGTAAGATGTTAGGATAATCTAAAGGCCTAACCCTTCATTTATAATGACTTCGGGATTAAAAGAATATAAGGAATCATTCAAGCAGAATAGATTCTATTCCTTGTAACTCTATCAATCGCAGCGGTACTTACCTTACAGGTTAGAGCTGTAATAGCTTCAGTTCAATATCTATAAAATCTTATGGAATCCTCTTACGCTTACTTAAAATAAACTTGCTAGTACCAAGACTCATCTAAGAAATCAGATTGACTCTGGTATTAATTATGGTTTCTACTATCGTCATACACGTAATAATAGTTATCCTTTTCAGAAAAATCTAATTAACAGACTGCTGAATAAAGGTATTGTCTGTAAAAGGGTAATGATTCGAGCTAGCTTAGTCTCTAATAAGCTTTTTCGTCGCCTTTGATCATCTTCTCAACCGTCCACCAGCAGATCTTGGCATCCAGCACCGCCGAGCGTCTTTTGATGTACCACTGATCCAGTTTCAAGCGGTGCTCCATGTCTTTTAGTCCCGCTTCTCCCCTGAGACCTCTCGTCTGAGCTAGGCCCGTAATGCCGGGTTTGACTAGGTAACGGGTATGAAAATCAGGTACTACATCCCAGTACTGAGCATCGTGCTCTAGGGCATGCGGCCGGGGACCCACAATGCTCATATCCCCCCAGAGTACATTTAAGAATTGAGGCATCTCGTCCAGGTTCGTCTTGCGAAGAAACTTGCCGATGGGCGTAATCCGCGGATCATCGGCCGAGGCTTGCTTGAAGGGAGCCACCTGATTATGACGCATGGTGCGAAACTTCAGACAGCGGAAGCGGCGACCGTTGCGGCCCGTACGCCATTGGACAAAGAAGACGGGGCCCGGCGAGGAGAGTTTGACCAGGGCACCAATGAGAGGAACCATCCAGCTCAGTACCACCAGCGTCACCAAACTGGCCATCACCACATCAAAAAATCGCTTCCCCAAAGGTTGGGTTAGGGCTAGCTGCGAAGAGGAACAACCCTCAGGTCGGCTGGCTTGCTTTTCTAGATAAGTCGTGTCTAAGCGAAGGCTATTGTCTGAATATTTCATGACATCAAGGCGGATTTTTGGTTCGGTTGGATGAATCTAAAAATACGACAAAACACCCTAACGTATATAGGTATACGAATTCCAGTTCACCACAGCAGTGCATGGAGAACAATTAAGCTGTTCGTAAATCTTTACTAAGCGTCAAAACCATCAAATCCGAGACTCTACTTGGGATGGTTTCATGCGACAGAGTTCATACGTACTTAACTACTGTGAATGGTTAGCCTATTATTTAAAGATTCATGAAAGCTAAGGACGGAACTTAACCGAAGGATGAATAACAGATAGTTGTCAGTATCCATTACTCGCATACATTTTAATGGTAAATCACTTTACCGGTAAGAGGGGTTATTCAAAATGGGAATACTCAAAGGTTGGTACAAGAAGTATAGATCTTCTTGTACCTTATCCTTTTCTACCTAGTCATTGAGTTTCTTTTTGTCATCACCGTAGTAGCCGTAGCTGTAGCTGTAGTAGTAGGCCTCACCCTCGCCTACCCCGTTCAGGATGATGTTCAACTTCTGGAATCGCTGCTCCTTGTAGAGCGTGTCAATCATCTTCAAGTAATGCTTCGGCGTCACATCGTGACG
>NZ_JBMDWJ010000304.1:0-23690 GCF_048595215.1 Siphonobacter sp. | reverse complement strand
CAGGACCGAAAATCTTTACAATCTGTACCCCGCGGCTCACCAGACTATCCACACTGGGCCGGGAGCCAATAATCGAGGTTTGATTCACAACCAGAGCTACCCGCTTTCCTTTCAGATACGGTAGGTATTCATCGATCCGGTCGGCTCCCGTAAGGATGGGTTTGGAAGATTGAGCCTGGGCGTAGAAGCCAAAAAAGAGCCAGAAAAGCACAATAGCAATCCGCATAAGTTAAGACGTAAGATTCGGAAGTGACTGAATTTCGAACCCAAGGTACGGGGAAATTACGGCCCTACCGATGCGGCTACGTGCATTTTAGACGGGTATGAGCGGCAGAGCTACGACAAACTGGCCCGCCTCCTGTCGCACGGAAGGCTGAGGCTGTCCGAGCATCTGGTACTTTCGAACGATATTCGTCAGCCCCACCCCGTTGGAAGGAAGCCTTTGTTTTTTCGGTTGCAGGTTATTTCGGACGTACAGATTGGCCAGCTCATCCGTGTGGATTTCTACGCGTAAGGGCTGGCTGCCCAGTACTACATTGTGCTTAACGGCGTTCTCGACCAGTAGCTGGAGCGTCAGAGGGGGCAACTGATACCGCCGGTACTGCGGGTCAATCTGGCTGACTAACTGAAAGCCCGCCCCGTGCCGGGTGCGTAACAAATGAGCATAGGAGCGGATAAATTCCAGCTCCGTATGCAAATCCGTCAGATCCTGCTCGTTGGCCCGTAACACGTAGCGGTACACGGAACTCAGCTCCTGAGCGAAGGTTTCGGCCTGAACCGGATTTTCGCCGATCAGGGCAATCAGCGAATTGAGACTATTAAACAGAAAATGCGGATTGACCTGTTGTTTGAGGACGTCCATCTGCTGCTGCATGTTCAACTCTTTCAGTACCACTTCCCGACGGGTACTTTCCCGGAGCTGATTATACGTAAAAATGGATTCGTGACAACCCGCCGACGTAACGTTCGTAACAAAACCCACCATCAGCACCCAGGGAATCTTATCGGGATTATACGGATACCCCAGTTGGTCGTATACCCAGAAGACGCCGAGAATAACCGACATCATCACTGCCACGTAGCCTAGCATGGAGTACAGCAATCGCTGCCCGAACTCATCCGGGGCTCCGTAGCAAAACCGCATGAATTTCATCCAGAGCGTAAGGATAACAAATACGATCAATCCCCAGCCATTGGCAATCAGCGTGGTACTCACGAACAAGGAACGATGCTGAAAGTAGGTCGCCCCAAAGATGATGTAATTGGCAATGATCAGAGCCGGATAATTGAGGAGATAAATCAGAAAGTCGTAGCGGTCAAACCGTGCCCACTGTTTCATGAAATCGAATGTTCAGTGCATTCAAGACCGGCGAGAACTTCGCGGATGCAGCCAATGAAAAAGGTACTAAAAAAGCAAACGATTCCTACCAGATTTTCAGGTATCTACGCTGTAATTCAGCAGCAATGCCTTTCTTGATCGCCTGCTGGCCGAGGTAATTCAGTACGGGTTGCAGTACGCTCATCCAGCCCGTCAGGCACGTTCCGCTAATCATGAAGGCGTACGCTAGTTCATAGGGATTTTTGGGCATTCCCTGGGCATTGGCTTTGCCATCACAGGCCAGGCCGTAGGTAATCTGCAACGTTTGCTCGAAGCCCGGAAAACCCGGGGCAATGCGACAGCGAAACCGGCAGGGTTCGCTGGTCCGGTTGAAAAAGCGGTGGCGACTCATCGACGGGGCCATCGCCGATTCGCCCGGCTTAAGGTACAGCATCTGCTTACCCAGCTGAATACCCAGTTCGCCCTCCAGACAGGTAAACTCTTCGGAAAATGCCCGGTGGAAGTGCAGCGGATTGCCGCCCCCGGCCGACAGCGTCACTTCGACCAGCGTATGTTGGCCCTGACTTTCCAGACTGGTTTCCAGAAAAACTACTTCATCTTTCAGCATGGGATTACGAATGGTACGGGAAGCCGTAGTACTAGTTTTGACTGACATAACGAGAATAGATTGAAGGTTGAATAACTCGACTTGTGTATCAAATCGACGGTTCAAAATTGATACGAATCGAATGGGTTTACTACGTCAAAAGAACTGAAGTGGGATTTGTCCATACTGAATTGAGCAGAAGCCGGTATGCGTACTTTTCTAGACGAAGCGTAAGCCTGACAAAATCCCCAAGGATTGTTAACCACCGCTTTTCAGAACATTAAAGGCCGAATTATTCCTTGGAAATCCGGCAAAACAGGAAGATCGATGAATAAATCAGCAAAAGAAGAATCATTTTTGTGGGACTTCTGGAAGGCTATTTTTGCGCTCTGATTTTCCTTTTCCGTAACCAAAACGCTAAATCCGGCGTTTTTTCAGTTTAGTAGATATGCTTCTGATGAAAAACTACCTTTTCATGGCCTTGGCCTTTACGATGGCTGTAGCCGCCTGGTTTTGGTTCGACCGCCCCGAAGGATCGCCCCGCCTGCTTTCCGCCCCATCGACTGCTACGCTGGCTTCTGCCAAGGAAATCAATCGGCTTACGCTCACGGCTCCGGTCGGACGGGCGGCCCTCAACCAGATTCCTGCCTATCAGCTACCCAAGGGAGCGATCAATACAATCTCAACTGATTTTGACTTCAACGTACAGGCGGAGCAAGTAAAAAAAGGAGCGATCAACTACGTCCACCTGGGTATGCTGGCCGATTTGCACGGCGGTTTTCATCATCCCCAATGGAATCAGCGGGGTATTCAGCCTAGTCGGCTTAAGCCTATTTTGGCGGCGTACAATCTTCCGAAAACAACGGGCGTCTACCGCATGATGTACTCTAATGTCTTTCCGGGAAACTGGATGGATTCACCGCAGGTTGCCCAACGGTACCAGGAAGTGTATAACGCGGTGAGAGGGTACGCCATCGACTTTCCCATGGAAGTAGGCTGGGGCGATCATCCGATCCTGCTCGATCTGGATCTGGAAGAAGGCCCGTACACGTACCTCGGTGTCAAAACCCTCTGCCGGGCCATCCGGGAAGTCAAAGACAAATACCCTAACGTTTCGTTTCAGGTCTACTGTTCTTCGCACAATTCGCTCTGTAACGAAGCTGGTGGCTCGGAACAAAACCCGAGCGGAAAGCTGGCCAATATGCAGCGGTACCTGATGTTTAAAGGAGCAGGTGTCACGGTTTTTCCGGGTACACTACCCTATTTTCATTTACCGTCTTATTTCTGGAATGATCCCTCGCATGAACCCAGCGTCATTGGCCCGGGAAAATTGTACACTTCACAGTTGGATTACGCCAGCAAAAGCCTTCATCCGATTCAGAAAAAACTGGAATGGACGGACGCGTATTTTCAAACCCTGCCCGCGGGCCATCGTCCGCAGAACATCGAGTGGATCATGTCGGTGTACGAAGGTGGCAACGACGGCACCGGAGCCTGGCCCGCTGTTGGTAGCTGGATTCTGGAAAGTATGTCGCTGTGGGGTTACGTAACGGGCTCGTATCGCTACGGAGGCGGGCTATACAACTGGACCGACAATCGTAAGCGTACCATCGGTCAGGACTACATCGAAGCGGGCAAGTGGCGATCGTTTCAATTCAATCGTTTCTGGAATGACCCTAATACACAGTACAACCTGTTACTGGAGTTTTCGCTCGACAACGGTAAAACCTGGCAAACCGACAAGCGGCCCGGTACGCAACTCCTGGCCGAGAACCAGGACCCCCGCCCCTACATTCGGGGTGCTCTCTCCAAGGGCGAACTGCTGGTGGTAGCTACCGCCGGACAACCCACTCACCTGGGTACGGGGAGCCAGTCCGTGCTGGTTCGTTACCAGGGTACTCAGTTTCCGATGACGCTCAAAAGTCAGACGGTACACGCGGCCACCGTCTCGATCGACGATTAATTTTCAACGATTCAGGAAGTTATGCACCGTACGTTCCCAACGATCGGTTTCGTGGCGGCAAAACGACTGGTGACCCGATTCCTGATAAATTACCAGTTGTTTCTGGCTTGAAGCCAGGTTATAGTAAATCCGGTCCGTTTCATCCCGCGATACCCGGGGGTCGCTGCGGCCCCATTGGAGCAATACGGGCATCGTTAATTTTCGGGCATACTCGGCGGGCTGGTACTCCCAGGCTTTCAGATTACGTTCCAGTCCGCCGTAAAAGAGCAGCAAATTCGCCAGCGGCTGTTCGGGTAAATGCAGGGAACGCAGGCGACCTCTCACGGCATCTTCCAGGGAAGCAAAGGGGCACTCCACAATCACTTTCGTCGGCTGTAGATTAAACTCCGGTATGGCCTTCAGAATCGTGGCGGCTCCCATCGACATTCCCCACAGGATGATCCGTTGTTCGCCTTTGGCCCGTACCCAATCATAGACTGTTTTGACATCGTTGGTTTCGTGGTAGCCGATCGTACACACGTTCCCATCCGACTGACCGTGAGCCCGGAAATCAAACAGAGCCACGGCGTATCCCAGTCGTCGAAAGTAAGTCGCCTCGGCGAGTACCCGGGATTTCGCAGAGCCGTGCCCGTGCCAGAGAATCACCGTTCCTTTCGGGGCTTCTTCCACCGGGCTGTACCAGCCCACCAGCGTTTGATTACGTTCGTTTTTGAGTCGGATGGTCTGGTACGGCCAATCAGGCGTTTCGTTGACCGACCGTTTGGGAATCCGAAAACCAAAGAGGGCCTGCGAAAGCTTTTCGCCCGTCGTCATTTGCTCGGGACGGCGAAACTGGGCTTCGTGAGCTTCGTAAAAGTACGTAAACCGATAGGCATGAAAAGCCATCAGTACGTTGATAATTAGAAAAATAACTAATATAACTCCACCCAGCCATCGTAGAAGCTGGACCTTAAACCGTTTTGTTGTCATGCACTTAACTGAGTGGCTTCTGCCATTCCATCATCATAAAATAAGGTACGCGGCTGTAATGCTCTACTTTCGCCGGATCGCCACCGTAGGGCCTGGGCTCAGAAAAATGCCGTAACTGCAAGCCCTGTTCAAGTAATAGCGTCATGTAGGTACTCAGCGGTCGGTGGTAGTTCTGAATGTGAATGCCCCGCCAGCTCACCCAGGCGGCCCGCTCCTCCAGGTAACGGTCGATTCCGTACTTAAGTTGTCCCGTCGGGTCGGGTATCCAGCTCGTTTCGACGCCTGCCGTATTAAAGCTGGTCAGGTTGGCGATCAGCAGGCTTCCGCCCGGCATCAGAACGCGACTCATCTCCGCAATGGCCCGTCGAATATCGGGAATATCAATCAGCGTTAAATAAGTTACGACCAGATCAAACGAGGCGTCAGGAAACGGTAGTGCTTCGGCTTTGCCCCAGTAGTATTCACCCGCCGGATCGCGATGCCGAGCCTGTTCCAGTAAGGTTTCAGTTGGGTCGATGCCAACCGTTTGAAGTCCGATTTCCTGCATCATCCGGCAAAAACGCCCTTCGCCACAACCCACATCCAAAGCCCGTCGAAAGGGACGAACCCGATCGAGCATCGGCCGATCTAATACGTACTGACGACCATAATCACCGGTTTCTCCCATGTCGGCAATCCAAGCTGTCGCGGAAGCTTCCCAGCCGTTCATTTCTTCGCTATTCATATACTCCATTCATTAGTAAGTTGAACCATGGCTTTAAACGCCTACGTCCCTTCACTACTGAAACGTAGCAAAGGGACGCAGGATTTGAACACAAAGGAATTATTGCTGACCCTGTAATTCTTTAATCGTGAATGCTTTTTCGCGTTTCACCAAGCTTTTCCGTACCTGATCTACTTCGGTAGTCGTCACCCCTTCGGCATTGTTTTGCCAGGATTTCCGAATGAAACTTAGTAGCTCGGCCACATCCCCACTTGATAACGAAGGATCATACCCAATACCGGGCATATCGGCATTGATTTCGGGTGCCGTGTACAGGTGATTGTTCACCGATACGGGTCCAGTCAGACCATAGAGTACAATGGAAATCAGGTGATCTTTCCGACCCGTTACCCATTCCGATTTGTTGAGCGGGGGAGCCAGCGAAGCCACACCGTTCCCGTCTTTTCCGTGACAGGTCTGGCAAATGGTATTGAAAAGGTTTGCTCCCTTCGGATATTGTCGGGCTAGCAGGGCCGGATCGCGGTTGGTTCGGGTGCTGGCGGCATTCTTCAGGGCTACTTTCAGACTTCGATACACGGCCAGATTGGAATCCGGTACACTCGTCCGGAGTCGATCCTGAAATTCCGCTTCCTGATTCGCCAGTGTACTTACTACGGCAGCGGCCAAGTAACGATCGCGGGGCCGTTTTTGTAAAATCTTTTCCGCCAATGCATCGGCGGCTGGAGCGTTAAATCGACGCAGGGAGCCACTCAAAAAAGCCAGGTACGGGTAGGCCAGCGTATCGTTCGTTCTTTTTTCCAGTTCGGCCGCGTACAGTTGCCAGTTAGTCGCCGATAGTTGCGAAGGAATTACTCCCAAGCCCTGCCGACGAATCGGCCAGGAAGAATCTCGCAGAGTAAGCAGTACATCCTGCGTCGACAAGGCTCCTAACCCTTCCAGCGTCCACAGGGCGTGCACCCGAGCCAGTTCCTGCGACCCTTCCGTCAGGAGTTGTCGCAGCCGGGGGACCATCGTCGTGTATTTGCCATCGATCAGGGCTTGCTGAGCATAATCCCGTAACCAGCCGTTCGGACTTTCCAATAGGGCTACCAGTTGCTCGGGTTGCTGCGGCAAGGGCCGTTGGGCAGCTGTGTACGGCTTTTGTTTGGAAACGATGCGATAGATCCGGCCGCAATTCAAGGGTTGCGTAAGTTGCCGTTTGGCAATCTGCCCTTTCAGATACGTAGTCAGGTAGGTTTTGTGCTGAATGATACCCCGGTACATGTCGATCAGGTACAGGGCTCCGTCCGGACCATTGTTCAGACTTACTGGGCGAAAACGTTCGTCCGTACTGGCTAAAAATTCACGTTTCTGATAGGCCTGTTTGGCTACCAGCATATTACCCTGTTCCTGTACCAGATTCCGTTTCACTAAATTGGCCGAAGGTTCGGCGACGAATACGTTGGAAGCATACGCGGCCGGAAACTGTTCGCCCCGGTACACGACGGGCCCACAGGCTGCCGTGAAACTACGGAGTCGCAAACTATCGTCGAGCGTTTCTTTCATGTACCCCCGGTTTACGCCCGGCGTCGCGTGTAATGGATACACGCGGTTATCCGTAGTGATATTGACGTTGAAGCCCGCTACATCGTTGCGTTGATTGGCATTTCCGGCTCCAAAACCCGGTAAGTAATAATCGGCGATGACATTCTGGGAGTTGTGATTATAGTACAAACGGCCCGTATTATCCTGAGCTATCCCCCACTGCCCCCGGTAATGCGTTTTTTCGATGAGCCATTTATCGCCGACTTTGCGATACCGTTTGTCCGATTTGGCATTGTAAATCCAGTTGTCCAACGCTCGTACCAGCCCATTAGCTTGGTGTTCGACGTTCCCCCCCTTGGCATACGTTGAATCTACGAGGGTTTTCTTCCCCGGTTTATCATTTTTGATTTCATAATGCCACAGGTACGGCGGCTCAGCTACGAGGATGCCGTTTTCGATGAAACAGATGGCCCGGGGCAGAATGAGCGAATCCAGAAACACCTTTTTACGATCCATCAGGCCATCCTGATTGGTATCTTCGAGAATGACAATTTTACCGGTGGGAGCTTCTTCATTCGAACCCAGCGTATCGTTCATGTAGCCCGGCATTTCCACCACCCAGATGCGTCCTTTGGGGTCGAAGCTCAGGGCAACCGGAGCTTCAACGAGGGGTTCAGCCGCTACCAGCTGTACCTCAAATCCGTCCTCGATGGTCATGTATTTCAGGGCTTCCTGAGCGGGCACTACCGCTACCGCGTCGGTACGGACGTTTTTTTCTTCAGCGGTCTGAGTTTGTGCCGCTGGGGGCTGGCTGGTTTTACAATACCATAAGATGCTGGCCAGCAGAAGTAGTATGACGGGGACTTTTAATTTCATAGCAAGGTCTAGAGTATAGGCATATTCTAGATAATGACCCATAAAATTAACGCATTCCCGTATTTCTTTCCTAGGGAGTTTCAAGTATTCTCAGTAACAGCAGTGGATAATCCATTTTTTCACGAATAAAGCTGGTTTTTGCTTCGTCCCTAATGGTTCATTCAGGTAAGCTTTGCCCGCCTGCTGCCCCTGGTCCCCTGCTCCGATCCTGCATTATTAACCCGCATACTATTTGGAATCATTATAAATAAAATTCTATCTTTGCCCCATCCTGTTCGGAAGCGAATCGATTGCCTTATGTCTACTTTGTCCTCGGCTTCAAGCCCTACGCGAATTACTGAAGATTCCTTCAAGGAAATCTATCAGTTGTATTGGCGAAAGGTATATACGGTCTGTTACCATTCCATTGGTGATCCGGAACTGGTGAAGGAGATGGTACAGGATATTTTCAAATCGCTGTGGGAGCGGAAAAACGAACTGGAGATCACGCAGTCCGTTGAAAAATACCTGGTTCGTTCGGCCAAGCTGAAGGTATTTGAACACTTTCGCAACGAAAAAATCCACGAGCAACATCTCCAGTACATAGGTTCCCGGCAGGTACAGGCTCAGAACTATACCGAGCACGAAGTATTGGCCCAGAGTCTGTCGGAACGGCTTGCTGCCCTCATCGAACGCCTGCCTACCCAGTGCCAGCGGGTATTCCGAATGAGTCGCGAACAGGGCCTTACCAACAAGGAAATTGCCTCACATCTCCTGATCTCGGAACGGGCCGTGGAGCACCACATTTCCAAAGCTCTCTTTTCCCTGAAAACGAACTTACCCGAATACGCCCTCTGATTTTTTCATCCGACTGGTACTGCGGTAAGACCTTCGATATGCTACTTTTACCGAAAAGAACCCTGGCTTTCGCTAAAAGCTATCATGAAGGTTACGAAGGAACTCCTTGAAAAATACCACCGTGGACACTGTACGCCCGAGGAAAAGACAGCCGTAGAAAACTGGCTGCTGGATGACTCGGACGTGGATGATTCGTTCCCCGCTTCCGTGGACGAAGCAACCATCCAGCAGGAAATGTGGGCGGAAATTCAGCAGGAGTTGCCTTCGTCGAAACCGCGTCGGCTTTTCCGGTGGTCACTGCCCGGCTCCGTCGCCGCCGCGTGCGTGGTCGTACTGGGCCTAGGCTGGTTGCTGTATCGCCCGCACACGCCTGCTACCCCTCAGTCACAGGAAATTTCGGGCCGGGACTATACCCTGGCGGCGGGTCCCGAAAGCAAGGTTCAGGTCACGAAGGCGGGCATTATCAACTTCTGCGGACGGTTAGAGATTCAGCCGAAAAAAGACGTGCAGCTTTCGTTTATTGAGCAATCACCCGAGCATTTTTCCTTCCAGAAAGGGGAAACGTACTTTGCTTTTCATACCTGTCAAAAAGCCGATCACGAAAAGATACTGGTCATTAAAGAAAAATCGCTCCAGAGCCTTCCACCCGTCGCCAAACGGCAACTGATGGATGAATGGGGTATTTGAAGTAGCGGTATGCACCTGAGGTTTTTACTTGTTTTCTGGAGTTTGCTTGGTCTGATCGGCTGTCACCAATCCCACCCGGAAGGAACGTACGGAATTTATGTCATGAGGTCCGGAGATGCCCGGGAATACATCGTCCGTACGGATCAGCTGGATTCCGGCCGGATTGATCCCCTCAAAGGTATTCCGGTTCCGATTCCCCAGCTTTGGGCGGAGCTGATCGAGCGGGATGGGAATTATTATCACATGAATCGAAAGAGCGGTTATCTGGTCCGCCACCGACTGATTGATCAGCACTTTACGGCTCAGGATTCCGTAGCACTACCCGATGTTTCTTTCATTGAAAATTATAGCTGGCCCACGCCGGATTCGCTTTTCCTGATTTCGTACAATCGTAAAATTTCCAAATTGCAGTACGCCCGCGTCGATGTCCGGACCATGCAGGCTCAAACGGGGAAACTACCCCTGCCCCTGCCCTTTGGGCCTTATAATTCCATGTCGGTAGGCTTTAGTCACTTTCGGGGTTCCGAGCTGTTCGTTGGGTATACGTATCACACGGTATCCGGTCGCCCTGGTCAGTATACCACCAGCGATACGCTTTACGTGAGTACGCTGGCGTATCCTTCGATGCGGCTTATCCGTACGCAGAAAGACACGAAATCGACGTATCCGGGAAGCGTCAACACGGAGCAGCCCAGTACGTTCGCTGACGAAAAAGGAGACTTTTATTTTCTGGCCTGTCCGGGCTTTGCGTTGGGCAATCACCCCCGGAAACCAACGGCTATCTACCGGATCAAAGCGGGCGAAGCGACCCTCGACTCCACGTACTTTTTCAATATTTCAGCCTCCGCTATTCACAATCACGCGTATGGGCTCTGGTACATTGGAAAAGGTCAGGCGATCGTTCGGAGTGAACGACGGGAGCTTTTCAAAACCATGGAAGACCATTATCAGGTACCGCATCTGGAATTTTACGTGGTAGACCTGAATCAAAAAACGACCCGTAAACTGGCTTTGCCCCTGGACAAAGGCAGTGCCCGTAGCTGCGTACTCGTGGATCGGGGTTTGGTATACATTTCGGTTAATGCCGGGCCCGACGATAATTACATCTGGGTCTACAATCCAAACGATCAGAGCCTGAAAAAAGGCCTGAAAATCGAAGGCTCCGTGGATTACCTCTTACGGCTCGAAAAACTGAAGGACGCGTCCGGCCAAACGTCTGACTAAAGGCTACCGCGTTTCACGGACCGCATTTTATTTCTTTACCAGCTTCGGTATAGTCGGGTTTATGCAACTAGGAGATGAGAAGGCGTTGTTTCCCCTTCTCGTTTCCCCATGCAAGCGTCTATTTCTACTTCTTTCTTCCTTCTTTTCTTCCTAACTCTCCGGTCGTTGGCCCAGACTGGACCGACCGTTTCGGGTACGGTTCATTCCGAAGACAAGCTGCCCCTCGTGGGGATCAGCATCCGCGTAAAAGGCTCTTCCCTCGGTACCACGACGGATACGACGGGGGCCTTTCAGCTGCGGGTAAACCGGACGGAATTGCTGACGATTACGGCTTCGGGGGTGGGTTTTCTGCCACAATCCAAAGAAGTTCGGGCCGGGCAATCCGTTGCGTTCATTCTCAAAGCCGATTCCCGCACGATGAACGAAGTTGTCGTAACGGGCAAAACCGAGAACCAGCAGGTCAAGGAACAGGCTTTCGCCGTCAACGCCATCGA
The DNA here is from genome assembly GCF_048595215.1 of Siphonobacter sp. Classification (NCBI taxonomy): domain Bacteria; kingdom Pseudomonadati; phylum Bacteroidota; class Cytophagia; order Cytophagales; family Cytophagaceae; genus Siphonobacter; species Siphonobacter sp. Next base: position 12,467 of record NZ_JBMDWJ010000304.1, on the reverse strand, counting down.
AACCCGCCTGTTTGCCAATACCAACGTGGATATGAACCAGGTACTCAACCGCACAACGGGCGTTCGGGTACGCGAGCAGGGCGGTCTGGGTTCGGATTTCAACTTCTCCATCAATGGTTTATCGGGGAAGGCTGTCCGGTTTTTCATTGACGGTATTCCGCTGGAAGTCATGGGCAGTTCGCTCACGCTGAATACCATTCCCGTCAATCTGGCCGAGCGTATTGAGGTATACAAAGGCGTAGTGCCGGTATCGCTGGGCTCGGATGCGATGGGCGGAGCCGTGAACCTCATCACGAATCAGCAGATCCGTAATTACCTGGATGCCAGCTACAGTTACAGCTCCTTCAATACGCATCGGGCGGCTCTTACGGGCCAATACATTCACCCCCGAACGGGCCTTACGCTACGGGCCAATGCCTTCTACAATTACTCCAACAACAATTACATCATGCGGGGCATCGAAATCTGGGATGCTGATCGGGAAGTCTACGTAAAGAAAGACCTGCGTCGTTTTCACGATACATTTCAGTCGGCTATGGGACAGCTGGAAGTCGGGGTAAATAATAAAAAATGGGCCGACGTCTTCTTTGTGGGAGCTTCGTATAATACGTCGGCTCAGGATATTCAGACGGGCACCCGGCAGGAGGTCGTATACGGAGCAGCGACCCGCCACGGCGATGCTTGGAATACGTCGGTTCGGTACCGAAAAAACAACTTACTGGTGCGTGGGCTGGATGTGAACGCCTTTCTGTCGCGTTCCGTGGATAATTACGTGGTGGTCGATACGGCGGGTTACCAATACGCCTGGGACGGTACGCGGGTGCAGACCAATCAGGCGGAAATTGGCTATGGCCGCTCCCTGAATCGGGTGATCCGACCCAAAACCTTTGGCCGGGTCAATGCGAGCTATGCCCTCACCGATCAGCATTCGATCAACGTCAACTATACCTTCGATCATGTTAAAAACAAAATGTATAACGAGTTAGTGGAGGAAGGAGACGCCAGTCCGGGTATACTCGGGAAACACCTGCTGGGACTCGCCTATCAGCAAAATCTGCTCGATCAGCGGTGGATGACGACGTACTTCGGCAAATACTACGGCATGTCCATTGCTCAGGACCGGGCCCTGGATACATCGGGCGAAACATCCAGCGTACAGGATTTCATTCACCGGCTGGGCTACGGTATTGCCTCGCGGTTCCGGATTTCGGAATCAATCGGCGTGAAAGCTTCGTACGAACGCTCGTACCGCCTGCAGGAAGTGGGTGAAATGTTCGGCAATGGCTACACGATCATTGCAAATCTGGATCTGAAACCGGAGGCCAGTCATAACGTGAACGTGGGAGCTTTTCTGAATAAACGCGTGCAGAAACATCACTTTTTTGCCGAAGCTTCCTGGTTTTTCCGCGATGCCAGCGATTTCATTTACGCCGTTGTCTATCAATCCAACCGGGCCGTAAGTCGCTACGCCAATACCTCCAAAGTACGCGTGAACGGACTGGAAGCCGAGTTTCGCTACGATTATGACCATCTGCTGAGTATTATGGTGAATGGCAGCTACCAGAACGCCATCAACACGACCAAATACGCACCGGGCTCGACGGGTACGCCCGAGGCTACGTACCTTAATAAAATTCCCAATCAGCCCTGGGCCTTCGGTAATGCGGACATCAGCATCGGGAAAAACGATTTACTGGGCAAAAACACCCGGCTTCAACTCAACTGGGGGGCTCAGTACGTCCACTGGTTTTACCTGAGCTGGGAAGCCTTCGGTACTAAGTCCAGCCTCAACCGGATTCCGACCCAGTTCATCCAGAACGCCTCCCTCACCTATTCCCGCGACAACGGGAAGTACAATATCTCCCTTGAAAGCCGGAATCTGGCGAACGCTCTGGCCTATGACAATTTCCGGCTGCAGAAACCGGGTCGGGCTTTTGGGGTGAAGCTCCGCTATTTCATTCAATAACTCCTTTCGTTCCTTATCCATTTTTACGTATGCATTTGTTTCACAAAACTCTTTCGTCCCTTTTACTGCTGACGGCCCTGGCGGGTTTCCAATCCTGTAGCAAAGACAGTCCCGCTGAAGAACCTGCCAACGACCAGGCTCCCGACTACGCCGTGTGGCTTCAGGTGGGTAGCTGGCCCAATACCTTCCAGTACGTGGTCGGCACCAATTCCCTCCAAACGGGCGTACTTAGCCTGTCCGGAAATGGCGTGGAAGTGACGGGCAAGGCCGATTACGGCATCATTCCCCACGGTGGCTTTTACTATTACCCCAGTACCAGTTCGAACAATGGAAAATTTTCGAAATTCAAGTTTGAAAATAACCAGTTGACGGCCGTGAAGGAAGTGCCCTACACCTATCAGAAAAACGTTAGCAGCTACACCTGGGTGGATGACAATACGCTGGTGCTGATTGGCGTAAACGGCGACAGCAACAAGATTTTATACTCGGTAGTCAATGCTACGACGCTGGCGATTACCAACGGCGAACTGAGCGTACCCGCCAGCCCAACCGGGTATCCGTACCTAAGCATTGGTACGACGGAGTACACCAAGGGCAAACTGTTTGTAGGATTTATGTATACGGGCAACTGGCCCGCGGCCTACCGCCAAGTTAATGTAGGCGTATTCGATTATCCGGCCATGACGCTTTCCAAAGTGGTACAGGATGACAAAACCACTGGAGCCGGCGGGATCAGCATGTGGGAACCAGCTTCGTTCGTGACCAGCAGTGGTGATCTGTATCACCTGGCTACACCGGGTTCTTCGCGGAGCAGTATGAAACTGCCCTCGGTGTTGTACCGTATTAAAAGCGGTACGACCGAGTTTGATGCCAGTTATAAAATCAATCTGAGTGATGCATTAGGCGGCTCGGTGTTTGCGATGTGGAATATCGGCAATGGTGAAGCCGTCGTGAAGTACGAAGATCCCAAGATCGCAGCCAGTGGTTCACAATCCAGCCATATCTACGGTTTTGCTATCATTAATCTCAGTACCGGAGCAGTTACGAAAAAGCTCAGCGACATTCCCTACGACAACTCCGAAACCCTCGAAAGCGTAACAGTTGATAACGGCAAAGCCTACATCCTGTCCAACGCTGAAACGGGTAAGGATTACGTGTGGGAATACGATCCGGCTACGGGCAAAACGACGCCCGGACTGGAATTACAGGGCGGGTATAACTACATGTTGCGGGTAGACAAACTTAAGAACTAAGTCTTCGCATTAGTTAGAATTAAATGACAAAAAGGTCCCGTACAACTCATGTAGACGGGACCTTTTTAGTTTCTATACGCTTCTATTTTAACTCCTTAAGCCACACCTGGGCGAAATCCCGGATGGCCATTGCGGGTTCCTGTCCCATCCGGAATACCGTTTTCCAGGTACTGGATTTACTGCGGTAGTCGGGATTTTCGAATTCCAGTCGGGAGCCTTTTTTGATGAGTCTGGTGTTAAAGTCCACACTTTCGATGAGGGCAATACATTCCCGCAAACGTTCCTTCAAAGCAATTTTCGGATTGGCATGGGCTTTATATTCAGCAAGGCGTTTCTGATAGTCGGCGGCTTTCTCCTTTTCTTCTTCCTCATCCTCCACCATCCGGGCATTTCCTTCCTTGATTTGCTGGTTCATCCACTGGGTATAGTAGGCCAGGTACTGTTTCTTGAATTCTGCGGGATTAGCAATCGCCTGTAACTTCTTAAGCTGGGCCAGCTCGGCGGCACCTTTGGTTTTCGTCTCCCCTTCAGCTCCGTTCAATCCTTCTACCAGGCCTTCAATCTGGGTTTTCAATACCATCCGTAACATCGAAGATTCCATTTGGGCCATCGCCTGCGTCGATTGACGAACCATATCGTCGTACGATCCGCCCAGTGCCTCCGTCTGTTCGCTCATTTGCTGACGAGCGTTTTGATCCGACTGTAGCCGTTGCGTTTGATCCGTACTCACGTCGTACTTTTCCTGCATGTATTGATCATATCGTTTGCGGAAATCTTCCGTTTCCGTATACGCCCGAACTACTCGGCCCAGGGCTTTTACCGCCTCCACTTTGGCAGGAGCCGACAGGGCTTTCGCCCACTGCTTGCCTTCGTAGGGTACGTAAGGTACATTCAGCCCAGCGGACGTGACGGCATCCATACTGATTTCCTGAATATTTTCAGTTTTTAATCGGAGATCGGCAAGGATGTCGGCCGTACGGGCGGCCATCCAGAAGCCCGTGGTAGCCAGCAAAAGGGTTAAAACAAAACGTTTTTGTATCATGGTTGATCGGTTGAAGATTCCTGATTGGGATGATACAAAATTGCTCGCCTTTTAGCCGTCTACCCACCCAATCCGGCTGACTTGTGCTTTTGACTTCTTCGATTGAGGAAAGTACGTCGTGAACCGGCTTGGCTTCCTGCCATAAAAAGATCCGGTTCTTCTCTCCATGGAAACGTTCATGAAGAGAAGAACCGGATTGGAGAAGTAGGCACTATTTAAAACTCACCTTGGCAAGGCTATACCGCCTTAGCCATTTTTGCGGGTTAGTTGCTTATCGAGTTCCAGAGCGGCACTGATGAGGCCCAGGTGCGTGAAGGCCTGCGGGAAGTTGCCCAGGTGTTCGCCCTTCTTACTAATCTGTTCGGCGAACAATCCCAGGTGGTTGCCGTACCCCAGCATTTTTTCGAAATTCTCGACGGCTTCATCCAGTCGACCAGCCTTGGCCAGACATTCCACGTACCAGAATGAGCACATGGTAAACGTACCCTCTTCGCCCTCTAAACCATCGATTCCGGAGACCTCGTTATCGTAGCGATACACCAGTACATCCAGCCGCAAATGCTGATTGACGGCTTCCAGCGTGGAGATCCACCGGGGCTCGTCGGGGGTTACAAAATGCACCAGCGGCATCAGCAATACACTGGCGTCCACGGTTTCAGCCACTTTGTCTCCGTCTTTGAACTGTACCCAGCACTGCAGTTTTTCATTCCAGAAGTTATGGTAAATGTCCTGGTAGATTTCATCGCGTACCTGTACCCACTCCTGCTGCGGGAAGGGGAACGATCGGTGAACCCCGATTTTAATGGCCCGGTCCATGGCCACCCAGCACATCAGTCGGGAGTGTAGAAATTCATGCTCTTCGTTCCGGATTTCCCAGATGCCGTGATCGGCTTCCCGCCAACGTTCCATCACGATTTTGACTTCCTTGCAGATGATTTCCCACAATTCGTACGTAATCGGCTGGTGGTAATTATTGAAGATGTAGATCGTATCCAGGAGTTCTCCGTAGATGTCCAGCTGCAACTGACTGTTGGCTTCGTTTCCGATGCGAACGGGAGCCGACTGCTTATAGCCTTCCAGGTGCGTCAGTTCGATTTCTTCCATGTCGGCCGTACCATCCACCTTGTACAGCAAGTGCAGATCGCGGTTTTTATCCTGTTCAATAATCCAACGCAGAAAATCAGCGGCTTCCTGTTTGAAGCCCAGTTTCAGAAAGGCGTACATGGTAAAGGCTGCGTCCCGAATCCAGGTAAAGCGGTAATCCCAGTTCCGGTCGCCGCCCAGTTCCTCCGGTAAGCCAAAGGTTGCCGCCGCTACTACCGAACCAAACTCCGTCGAAGTGAGCAATTTCAGCGTAATCGCCGACCGACAGATCATTTCCTTCCAGCGGCCTTTGTACGTCGTTTGATTGACCCACTTACGCCAGAAATTGATCGTATCGAAATAGGTTTTTTCCGCGTAGAAAGCCAGATCGGCGAGGTCCTTTTCCTTCCCCGCATCAATGGATTCCAGGACGATCAGGGCCCGTTCCGATTCCTTCAATTCAAACTCGGCGTAGGCATCTCCATCGCGTACTTCCAGTGGAAAACTGGCCTGTAGACGAAGTTCGGTCTTCGTACCATCGTCCGCTTTAAAATACAACGCCTCCCCTTTGGGCTCGACGGAATGCTTTTCGCGGGCGTAATCAAACCGCGGCTGCATGTTCATTTTGAACTTGATGGTCCCCCTTACGGCCTTGATCTTACGAACCACGGCGTTGTAACTCCGTTCGGATTCATTTCGGACGGGCATATAGTCCGTTATCTCGGCAATGCCTTCTTCCGAAAAAAAGCGGGTAATCAGCACGGCCGTCTCGGGCAAATAAAGCTGTTTGTGCTGCACATCCTTCATTTGAGGCTCTACCGAAAAATGGCCTCCCTTCTGGTGATCCAGAATACGGGCAAAGACACTCGGGGAATCGAATCGAGGGAAGCATAAGAAATCAATCGAACCATCCATACCGACCAAAGCGGTCGTCTTCATATTGCCGATGATTCCGTAATTTTCAATGGGTTTATAGTTTTGGGGCGGTTGTCGCATAATATATCGGGTTAACTCTGATTTTTTGTTTTTGACGTGATTTAAAGGGTGTTCTTGGTTTCCTGATTGACTTCCGTCAGGGGATAGCGGAACATGCCCGCGATCATGGAATCCGTCGCTGGCATTTCATCTTTCTCAACCAGATACACGTTTCCACCGTACGCGATGGTCTTTTGAGCGGCTTCGTTGAGCAAGGAATAATTGCTGCGGCTCGGCGATTCCTCTACGGTAAGGCTAAACTTCTCTGCATCGTACGTTCCCCATAACTCTTCCTGGGCCTGAACGAATAGGGTATCGACCCCACCACTGAGAGCGGTTAGGATCACCGTTTCCACGTCATCCCCGCCCTGCCCTTTCGCGGCAAAAAGCCCGTAATTCTCTTTTCGATCGAGACGGTCCTGTACGAATTGAGGTTCCATCAGTTGCCACGCTTCGGTTGACAGCGTTAGCGTATCGTCTTCCGAATAACTGCCCGTTAGATACGGCTCGACCACATGGGTATAGTTGCTGGCCTGTTTGTATAGGGGAATCAGGTAATCGACCCCCGCCAGTAGCAGTGGCAATGGATTCTGGTTCAGAATCGCCTCAATGTCCGTACTCAACCGATGGTAATACTGCAGAATCTCTACTTTCCGAGCTTCGCTCGACCCGCTTCCCTGGCCATGGAACATGGCTCCCGCTTCGCCAATGCCACTACGGTGTTGCAGGGCTTTCTGATTATCCGCGTCTTCGATTTCTTCGGTATAGGAAGTCGACACTGAATCGGGCAGAGGAATCTGATCAATGGTAGAACGAGTCATCTCAAACAGGCTCACCTGTTTGAGATTTAATACCAGCAGATAGAAGTGTCCGTCGTCATTTAGCTCGGGAATGAGCGGTAACAGGTAGGGCCGCTGGTTTACCTGACAAAGGGGTGATTCAATGGACAAGGGTAGTTTGTAAAACACACTTTCGCCATCAAAAATGAAGTACGCCAGCATGTCTGAACTGTACTTCCAGAATTCCTGGTCGTCCAGTAACTGAAAGCCTTCCGCCAAAAATGAATCGGCGTCCGATTCTGACATTTCATGGACTTCCAGCAGCTGGTTCCGGGCTTCAGTCAACGCGTTTTTGAAGTGGATTTTACTTGATTGGTGCCCATCGGTTGAAATCTTTTCCGTGGGCGTATAAAGGGAGACACAAAGGGTTGCTTCTTTTTGAGCTAAGGCATTGAAGTGATCTACATTAAATCGAGTCATAAGCTTTCTATTTTGAATAGTGTATAGTGAGAAATTTTAGTGTACGCATAGGTCGTCCTCCATCTGTTGAAAAACAGACGTTTGAACAGACCTCAAAGAAGTAAGCTTAGTCTACAAACTGGCGGCGTAGTTTTTCTCCCGCGTCCCGAAGACTACTGTACCACGAAGCCGAGTTCGCTTCCGCGAACAGATCTTTACCCGGTACGCCCAGACGCCAGCGTACTACTTTATTGCTTTCCGGGTTCCGGCCATCTTCACTGAAGTAGAAGTCAGCCGCTACGATATCCTGCCGAAAACGCATGAGGCGTCGTAGTTCGTTTTCAACCTGGGTCACTAACTCGGGAGACTCCTTGAATCCCACCGTTTGCAAGTCAATTTTGATGCCATCTACACTGTGTTCCATGATTCTTTTGTATTAGGGTTATTAGAAAATTCTAATGGCCTGTACCTTAAAATCCGAGTGTTCCAAGCAGTCGAATCGGTACGTCAACCAAAACCAATTCACTGTTAACCAGCCACTTATACCCTTACATTTACGGGCCACTGATTAGATACTTATACTTAAAAAAACCATGCGGGCATCTTTTACGTAACACTACTCCACGCATGATATAATCCTTTTAGTTTAGCAAGATGATGAACGCTGTGCAGGCCTAGGTTTTCGCGGTATGCGGCAAGTGGAAGAGCAGATAAAGTCTTACCGCAATCGGGTCACTGATTTTACCTAAGCTGGCGTGGCAAGTAGGAAGCTGTCGGGAAAGAAGGGATGAATCGAACGGTTAGCCATTCATCAAACACAATTACTATTTCACAAAAACATATATTATTTTCAGTCGTGTAATCCAGCGTATTAGAACAGACCTTTTAAACACAGAACCGTATGAAACGAGTGACGGGCTTTGGTGGTATTTTTTTTAAAACGAAAGATCCTCAGGCGACGCGGACCTGGTACAATCAACATCTGGGTTTTAATACAGATGAGTACGGGGCAAGTTTTGAATGGCGAGATAGCCAGGACCCTACTCAGGAAGGGGTTACTACTTGGAGCCCTTTTCCTGAACATACGTCTTATTTCGACCCATCTCCGAAGGAATTCATGCTTAATTTTCGGGTTGCTAATCTGGAAGAGTTACTCGTTCTTCTTCGGCAAGAAGGGGTGGAAGTAATCGGAGAAATGCAGGTATATGAATACGGTAAATTTGGTTGGATCCTAGATCCAGAAGGAAACAAAATTGAACTTTGGGAACCTACCCACTAAGAAACTAGGCTGAATTCTTCTCATTCAGGCTCCTAGTAGTAACCATGGGTGATCAAGGTAGAAACAACTGTCGTTTGATTCCCATCTAAAGTTGGCGTGATTCTAATCAGGAAGATTTGAGATTTCTCTACTCGCTACTAATGGTACAGATTTGTGCGTATCTCTGTGCTACAGGCTAAAAATCAAGCTCCTACATCTAGCTTACTTCTCAGTATACGCTTAAAAAAGACCCCGAAAAAATAAAAAAGCCTGATTATCGATTTGATAATCAGGCTTTCGCAGAGAGGATGGGATTCGAACCCACGATACCCTTGAGAGGTATACACACTTTCCAGGCGTGCTCCTTCAACCACTCGGACACCTCTCTGTGTTTGGGGTCGCAAGATACAAACAAAAAAGAGCCAAAAGCAAGTGTTTAGCTTAATTCTCCCCGTAAAGATTCCGTCAATTTTTGACGAATCATCGCGGAATCGTCGCCGTACTGACCCAGCAGAAACATCAGTTTGGTCACCGCTGCCTCAGAGGTCAGGTCCGCTCCGCTTACTAAACCCATCTCGTTGAGGTACTTACTGGTTTGGTAGCGTCCCTGGAGTACCCGTCCTCCCGTACATTGCGACACGTTCAGTAAGATCAGACCGCGATCGGTCGCTTTCTCCAGCGTTTCCAAAAACCAGGGAGCCGTGGGGGCATTTCCCGCTCCGTAGGTTTCGAGCACCACGCCCTTTAATCCTTCAATCGAGAAAATACTGTTCATCACGGAAGGTGAAATCCCCGGAAAGAGTTTTAAAATCACCACGTTCGCATCCAGCGTTTCGTGTACAGAAAAGGGCTTTGTGGAGTCGTAGGTACGAATGTAAGGTCGATTGTAATCAATGGTCACGCCCGCTTCAGCCAAATACGGATAGTTTTCCGACTGAAACGCGTTGAACTGACTACTCTCCTGTTTGCGGGCCCGATTGCCCCGTAACAGGTACGAATGGAAATAAATGGCTACTTCGGGTACCATGGGTCGCTGCTGCTCATCGCGGGCGGCAGCAATTTCCAGGGCCGTGATGAAGTTTTCAACGGCATCGGTACGGGCAGCTCCAATGGGCAATTGGGCTCCGGTGAGAATCACGGGTTTATTCAGGTTCTCGAATAAAAAGCTCAGTGCTGAAGCCGTATACGCCATGGTATCGGTTCCGTGTACAATCACAAAGCTGTCGTACTGCTCGTAATGCTCGCCAATGATCCGACTGATTTCCAGCCAGTTATTGGGTGCCATGTTCGACGAATCGAGCAGTTCATCCAGCACGAGTACGGAAATGGAAAACCGCAGGCGAGCCAATTCCGGAATGCGTTCCAGAATCTGTTCGAAGTTGAAGGGCACCAGCGTTTCCAGCCGACGGTCATAGACCATGCCAAAGGTTCCACCCGTATAAATAACCAGTACGGAAAGCGGTGAGGAAGCCGAAGCCGCCGTATCTAATTTGATGATTTTCAAGGAAGTAATCGTTTTGGGGGATACACAAAAAAACCTTACTGAATCAGTTGCAGAGCGTTGGCGGTTGTCTGTTCAATAATGGTCTGGACGGGCACCTGCTTCAAATCCGCGATTCGCTGGGCAACCAGTGGCAGGTAACTGGGTTCGTTACGTTTGCCCCGATACGGTACTGGAGCCAGGTAGGGTGCATCCGTTTCCAGTACCAGATGTTCCAGACCTACTTCCGGAATCACTTTATCCAGTCCACCGTTTTTAAAGGTCACTACGCCGCCGATGCCTAAGAGGAAATTTAATTCCACAACTTTCCGGGCCTCTTCTACCCCACCCGAAAAACAGTGAAAAATACCCCGCAGATTCGGGTCATTATGCTTTTCGATCAATTCAACGGTTTCCCAAAAGGCATTCCGGCAGTGAATAGCAATGGGGAGCTGGTACTGCTTCGCCCAACCGAGCTGCCGGGAAAAGGCTTCTTTCTGTTGCTCGGCAAAAGTGGTATCCCAGTAGAAGTCCAGCCCGATTTCGCCAATGGCTACAAAGGCATCCGCACTTTTTTCCAGCCATTCCTTCATGATTTGTAATTCCTGCTCCACATTTTCCTTCACGTAGGTAGGATGTAGACCAATCATGGGTCGGCACTGGCCTGGGTAGGTTTGAGCCAGCTCCATCATGCCGGGTATGGTTTCGGAATCACAATTGGGTAACCAGAATTCCGTTACACCAGCCGCCAGTGCCCGTTCAATCATGGCTGTACGGTCGGTATCGTATTGCTCATCATACAAATGAGCGTGTGTTTCAATGATTTTCATAGGGTACTAAATTCCCGCAAAAGTAACAAAACCCGAACCAACGGCCCGGGTTTTGTGGAGATAAAGGTTTGTATCGGTCCGAAACAAACGTTTTATAGCGTATCGTCGATTTTCCGTTTCCGGCGTTCATTTTCGATGGGCTGGTTCGTTTTGGCAAAGGAGGGATTCAGGAAAAAAACATCCATTACTGCTCTGGGTCGGGCCAGATATTCCCGAACCAGCGTTCTCAGCGAGTACCCGTTCGGCACATCCTGAGCCGCGAAAGCGACCGCATCTACCCCCAGCTGATCGGCTAAGAACAAAGCCCGGGCGTTATGAAAAGGCTGCGAAATTACGGTAACGTTTTTATGCTTGAACACTTCCCGGCAACGCACAATGCTATCGTACGTGCGGCGGCCCGCAAAATCGTGCTGAATGATATTGGCCGGTACGCCCAAATTCACCAGAGCATCCTCCATATCCCGGGGTTCGTTATAGTATTCCGAATCGTTGTTACCGCTCAGAATCAACACTTTTACTTTACCCTCGTGATACAGCAAGGCTGCCGCTTCCATGCGATGCTTGAAAAACAGATTTTCGCGACCGTTGGCAATGTACTTACTCGTCCCTAAGACCAGCCCCACATCGTTGGTGGGAAGCTGTTTGATGAAGTAATAATTCTTTCCCTGCGTACTCAGGACGACCCAGGCATTACAGAGCAAAACCAGCATTAAAACCGCAAACGCTCCTTTCATCGCCCACTTGGTAATTCTGGCTACCCAGTAGGCGGTGGTATTCACGCGACGTGAAGCCCGGAAAAGAAGCGTTCGGTCTACCATACGAAAAATTGTCTAGCACCGGATCTGGCTGGCTTGGCTGCCCTAAGCTCGGAAGCTTTACCTAACCAAACAAATCTAATTGATTAATTGGAGCCGTGTCATCCTGTTCTTCAGTAACTTTTTCTTCGGAGGAATGTTCAGGTTCCCCTTCGGTTTCAATCGGAATCTTTTTCACTTCCTGGGGTTTTTCCACTGGCTTTGAAGCCAGCGTTTTCACCTCCACCACTTTATGGGACGAGAGTTTATTGCCCAAGGCTTTCCAGCCCCGTACTTCCACGAACTCATCCACTGCTACTTCCTCTTTCTCGACGGGTCCTTTATCCTTCTCCTTCGTAGCTACCTCGATCCGGGGATGAGCATCTACGCTGGCCATCAGCAATTTAGAGCCTGTCGCCTAACTGATAAACTGAAAGTTCTTATAGATCGGAGTCGATTCAATATGGAAACGCTACACAAAATGATTCTTCTGAGCAGCGTCGTAATGAACCGCGGAGATCACCGTTTCCGGCGTGTATTTGGTCAGC
>NZ_JBMDWJ010000303.1:0-18983 GCF_048595215.1 Siphonobacter sp. | reverse complement strand
AAATCGGCCCGGGTGATGAAAAAAGCCGTAGCCTACCTTCAACCCTACATTGAAGCGAGTAAAGAAGCCGGATCGACGGCTGGACGTATTCTACTGGCAACGGTGAAAGGCGACGTACACGATATCGGAAAGAACATCGTGGGCGTGGTACTAGGCTGTAACAATTACGAGATTATCGATTTGGGCGTGATGGTACCGACGGATAAAATTCTGGAAGCGGCCAAGACGCACAACGTAGATATCATCGGACTTTCGGGCCTGATTACGCCGAGTCTGGATGAAATGGTGGGCGTTGCCAAAGAAATGGAACGGCAGGGTTTCAACGTACCTCTGCTCATTGGCGGAGCAACGACTTCCCGGATTCATACCGCCGTGAAAATCGACCCGCAGTACTCCGGACCCGTCATTCACGTACTCGACGCTTCCCGCTCGGTACCCGTGGCGGGCCGACTGACCCAGAGCGAGTCATCCAGAGCGGCAGTACTTGCGAGCATCAAAGCCGAATACGCCAAGCTTCGCGAAGATCACGCCAAACGCAAGTCGGACAAGAACTTTGTAAGTATTGAAGCGGCTCGTCAGAATAAGGTAAACATCGACTGGGAGAACTTCCAGGCTCATAAACCCAAGTTTTTGGGTACGCGGGTATTTGACAATTATTCCCTGTCGGAAATTGCCCCGTACATTGACTGGACGCCGTTCTTCCAGACCTGGCAGTTGCACGGCAAATACCCCGCGATTCTGGAAGATCAGGTGGTAGGAGCGGAGGCGAAGAAATTATTCGAAGATGCCAATAACCTGCTGCTGGAAATCATTCACGATCAATCATTGAAAGCAAGAGCTGTTGTGGGTTTCTGGCCCGCCAATAGTCACGAGGATGATATTATTCTGCATCCCTACGAGACCGTAAGCCGGGAGGTGTCCTGCGAACGCCACGGCTCGCATACGCATCTGGAGTATCAGATTAGCCGGGCTAACCGCTCGGGCGAAGAAGTCATTACTACGCCTGCTTTAGCTACGTTGCATCACCTGCGTCAGCAAAGTCAGAAGGCGGCCAATCTGCCTAACTACTCACTGGCCGATTTCATTGCTCCACTAGAAAGCGTACATACGGATTACATCGGCGGTTTTGCCGTGACGACGGGAATCGGTATCGAAGCCCTACTGGAGAAATACGAAAAAGACCACGATGATTACGGTAGCATTATGGTAAAAGCCATTGCCGACCGGCTGGCCGAAGCCTTTACTGAATTGATGCACCAACGCGTACGGAAGGAATTCTGGGGCTACGCTGCCAACGAAACGCTGGAAAATCAGGATTTGATCGAAGAGAAGTATCAGGGCATTCGTCCGGCTCCCGGTTATCCGGCCTGCCCCGAGCATACCGAAAAACGGACTTTGTTCGATTTACTGGATGCTGAACAACTCGGCATTCAGCTTACCGAAAGCTACGCTATGTACCCGGCTAGCTCCGTCAGTGGCTGGTATTTCAGTCATCCCGACAGCCGTTATTTCACCGTGGGTAAAATCCAGAAAGATCAGGTGGAAGATTACGCTAAACGCAAAGGAATGACGTTGGAAGAGGCCGAAAAATGGTTGGCTCCAACTTTGGCGTACTAATAGTAGGCTTTAAAACCAGTACTCCCTCGTTTGCAGTTGCAGGCGAGGGAGTTTTCATAAGTACTCACTGAACAGGATAACTAGGAATCGTATGAAAAACAGACTTTATACTTTCATTACAGGTTTATGCTTACTGATAAATATGGCCTGGGCTCAGCAAAAGATCGTGGTTTTTCAGTCTGATTTTGGCTTGAAGGATGGAGCCGTCTCAGCCATGAAAGGGGTAGCGATGGGTGTTTCCACCGAGTTGAAGTTATTTGACCTAACCCACGAAATACCCGCTTACAACATCTGGGAAGCTGCGTACCGACTTGAACAAACCGTGGCGTACTGGCCCGCTGGTACCGTGTTTGTATCCGTCGTAGACCCCGGCGTAGGGACGGAGCGAAAATCCGTTGTACTGAAGACGAAATCGGGCCATTTCATTGTCACACCCGATAACGGAACACTGACGCTCCTGGCCGAATCAGTGGGTATTGCGGAAGTACGGGAAATCAACGAGGCCGTCAACCGACGGAAAGATTCGGGTAAATCCTACACGTTTCACGGTCGTGATGTATACGCCTACACTGCCGCCCGTCTGGCCGCTGGCGTGATTTCCTTCCCGCAGGTAGGGCCTTTGTTACCGAAGCAGGTGGTATCACTGCCGTATCAGAAAGCGGGTCGGGCGGGGCAATCCCTGAAAGGAACCATTCCCATTCTGGATGTGCAGTACGGTAACGTCTGGACCAATATTACGGCGGACTTGTTTCAGCAATTGGGCATTGCGGTTGGGCAGTCCGTACGCGTTCGGATCTTCCATCAACATCAGAAAGTATACGAAGACATGCTGCCCTACGTGGAAACGTTTGGGGGCGTGGCTGAAGGCAAGCCGCTCGTGTACCTAAATAGTCTTTTGCAGGTTGCCTTCGCCCTGAATCAGGGAAATTTCGCCGAAACGCATCACATCGGTAGTGGCAGCGAGTGGAGTGTGGAACTTTCCCGGTAATTATTCGCTGTAAATGGGACGACTCCGTCGCCGCAACAAGCCTCCTTCCCGATTTGAAAATACCGTTCGGATTTCGGCGAGAATGGAGAGATCGATCTCTTCGGGGGTTGCCGCTCCCGTATCCAGTCCGGCGGGACTGTAGGTCCGCTGGAGCTGAGAATCCGACAGGGGCTGTTTCGCTTCTTCCATCCGCTGAATCATCTTTTCAAATCGCTTGCGGGGACCTAACAGGCCAATGTACGGAACCGTCGTGGCTGTGACGTAGCGATGGTAATTCCGGTAATCCGTCTCCAGATCGTGAGCCATAAGGATCACGGCGGTATAGTCGTCGGGCTGTACCTCGGTATCTTTGGCTACTACGGCATCCGCCCATTGGAAGAGGACTTTGTTGATTTTCTGTGGGTTACAGAAGACCGTCGTCAGCCAGCCCAGTTCACGGGCCTGCCGTACCAGTGGATAAATGTCATAATTACCGCCGTGAATGAACAGGTGGATGGGGGGCAGAATCACTTCCAGTAATACGCAGACCGAGCCAAAAGAACCCGAAAATTCCTGCGTATGCGACTTCTGACTGTGCAGGGCCGTCCGAATCGATTCGTTCAAGGCAGGCAACATGTCCTGCACCGGAAAAAGGGCGGCAAATGAATCAGCGTCCTCAAACCGGTAAACAGATCCCAGCGGTAAGGTGTCCGACTGACTTTCCGTAACGGTTACGACTACGGAAGGACTGCGGCGATGAATCAACGGCTCCAGCTGTAACACCGCATTCGACGGATCGTCTGATTGCAACGGACTCAGCAGTACATCGATAATGCCATTACAACCCAGCCCCACGCCGATCTGGTAGGGATCGTCATCGGTCGTATCATACGTGACAATGGCGGCTTTTCCGGTAGAAATGGCCAGGCGGGCCCGTTTCAGGGCATCGCCTTCCAGACAACCGCCCGAAATTCCACCTATCCACTGTCCGTCTTCGGTAACTAGCATACGGGCTCCCACCCGTCGGTAGGAGGAACCTTCTACCCGAACTACCGTCGCCAGAGCGGCCTTTGTGGTCGTAAAATCAATCTTTTTATAGTGGTC
Source organism: Siphonobacter sp. (assembly GCF_048595215.1). Lineage (NCBI taxonomy): Bacteria > Pseudomonadati > Bacteroidota > Cytophagia > Cytophagales > Cytophagaceae > Siphonobacter > Siphonobacter sp. The sequence continues at coordinate 15,295 of NZ_JBMDWJ010000303.1, read as the reverse complement.
GAGAATGGCTCTTATTTCTTTCATAGCAATAGGGGCCCGCTTGCTCAGGAGCTAGGCGGGCATCCGGCTTATTTCCCCAGGCGTATTTTCACACCTCCAAAGAAAGTACGATCCGTCGCCGGTTCAAAATAACGGCCTCCGGCGGCATTGATCTGTACATTGGCAAAATAGCGTTGATTCAGGAGATTGTTGATGCCCGCAAACGGTTCCAGCGACCAGTTGTTTCGCTTGATCTGCCAGCCCAGTCGCAGGTTGAGTAAGGAATACGCATCCGTTCGAACGGTATTCGCATCGTCGGCGTAAAAGGTACCGTTCCGGCGAAACTGCACGATGCCGTAGAAACCAGCGGGCCGGAAATACCGTACTTCGGCATAGCCAAAATGAGGCGGAATGCCCGGCAACTGATTGTTATCGAACGTGCCCGAAGTGGTACTATAATTGAGGTATTTGAAATTGGAATATGTATAGTTGACGAAAGCGGTTAGCCCTTCGGTAACCTCTGCCGTCAATCCCAGTTCCACGCCCCGGCGACGGGAGTTGCCGGCGTTTCGGTAGAAGGTACGGCCTGGAAACTCAGTCAACTGATACGGTACAATTTCCCCGCGAACATTGACCTGAAAAACGGCGGCGTCCACCTTCAACCAGCCAAACGTAGCTTTTGTACCCAACTCGTAATTGTAAGCCCGCATGGGGCCTAACTCCGGATTGAAACCACCCAGGTTACTGGGATTATTGCCGAGTTCAGTCAGAGCAGGCGTTTCAAAGCTGGTTGAAAAATTGGCGTACACGCTGCGTTGCGGCTGATATTCCCAGTTTAGGCCCGCCGTGGGGCTAAAACGCTGGTAGGTACGGCGACCCGACTGATCGGCATCACTCAGGAAACGGTCTTTTACTTTTAATTGAATATCATCGTAACGGGTACCTACCGTCAGGGCTACGTTTTTACCGAAGCCAAATTCTTGCAACAAATACGCTCCAATGTTACGAAAAGTCTCCACTTGATTGAGCGTTTCGGCACCACTGCGGCCTTCCTGATTGTCGTTTCGTTTGCGGTTATCCTGCTGATTTTCAAGATCAACACCTGCTTTCAAGCGGTACGAAACCGAGCCAAACTGATCGGTATACTGATAGCTGGCTCCGCCGCCCGTAAAGTTTCGGATGAACTGCACATTGCCACCCGCCTGAAAAGCGAGCCGGTTTTCGAAATCGCGGTTGGTCCAGAAGGCCCGGGCCTGTACCTGATGTTTCGTACCCAGCGACTGATCATACACTACGGCAGTGCGGTGTTGCGTGGCTCCCGAGAACGCCTGGAACTGTACGTTTTGCGGACGGGCCATCCGACGGTTCTGTTGCACCTGCTGCATCGTCAGACCACCGGGATCCTGAGCGGTGTTTTTCGCAAAGTTGTACAGAAAGGTTAGTTTGGCTGTAGCACTGAGTTCATGCTGGAATTTTACGTTGAAAAGCCAGTTGTTCATGGCGGCGTACTCGCGATACCCGTCCTGCTGATTGCGACTGGCGTTGATGAGCAGGGACGAACGCTGCCATTTCTGACCCACCTTGATCTGGTACCGCTGAAATCCATAACTGCCCGCGATGGCCTGAGCTTCAGCGAAGTTGCTGGTCGGCGTTTCAGTGGTGTAGGAGAGGATACCTCCCGATGCATTTCCGTACAAGGCCGAGGATGCTCCGCGAATGACTTCCAGCTGGCCCAGACTACCCACGTCGAAATTATTAACTTTCGCCTGACCGTCGGGCGTGGATTCGGGAATGCCGTCGAGCAGAACTTTCAGGCCACGAATGCCGAAGGAGGAGCGGGCTCCAAAGCCCCGGATGGAAATGCGTAAATCCTGAGCGAAGTTGTCCGGATTCTGGGCAAATACGCCGGGAATAGCACCCATGGCATCAAATAACGAAAGTTGCGGCTGACCCACCTGCAGACGATACTGACTTAGCACCGATACGGCAAAGGGGCTACGGTTTTCAGCCACATTTAGTCGCGTAGACTGAATCTCAACGGGGTTCAGATTTCGCGTACGAAGACTGTCCGATTGAGCCCAGGTAAAGAAGGGTATACCAACAAAAAGTAGAGCAAGACGCATAAGAGGACGGAGGGCAATCCGTGTAAATAGATTTTGATACAGGAATAACTTTCAATCAATGCAAATCGTTTTATCTTATAAATAGAATAAATTGGATATTGTCGTTATCTTTCGGCATTAGAGATAAACCTCTCACCCTTAAGATTTTAATGCTATGAAATCGGATTCACTGTTTGATCTCAGAAGTCATTTAAAAAATCGCCGGCTCGATCAGGTGGTTGAAAACCGAACGGCCTATACGCTGGATACGGCGGAACTTACGATCTACGAAACCCATGCTCAGGCCGAGGCCGTTGAGCTGACCTTCCATAACCCGGTACTAACGAGCATGATTCGCGGTAAAAAAGTCATGCGTCTGGATGATACGCCGGATTTTGATTACCACCCCGGCGAGTCGGTACTGGTACCGAGTGAAAAAACCATGCGAATCGATTTTCCGGAAGCTACCTTTCAGAGTCCGACGCAGTGTCTGGCTCTGGCGATTGCTCAAGATGAGATTACAAAATTTACGAACCAGCTCAACGAAACGGTCCCCTTGATTGATTCGGCTTCGGGCTGGCGGTGGTCGGAAAGCAGTTTCTATTTTTCCAATACCTCAACGATCAACGCACTGATTGCCCGGCTCATCGACATTTTCACCGAAAACAATCCGGCCAAAGAATTCTTCGCCGATCTAGTACTGAAGGAGCTAACCATTCGACTCATTCAGACACAGGCCCGTCGTCTGCTCCTGGATCAGGGACAAAAACAGACTACTACCAATCGCTGGGCTTATATCACGCATTACATTCAGGAAAATCTGCACACGGCTTTCAACATACGTCAGCTAGCGGATAAGGCCTGCATGAGCGAACCTAATTTCTACCGGCAGTTCAAGGCTCAGTTTGGTCTGTCGCCGCTGGAGTTCATCAATCAGCAACGCATCCGGCTGGCTCAGCAATTACTGAAAACCACCAGTCGCAGCGTCAGTGACATCAGCGTAACCTGTGGTTTCAATAATCTCAATCACTTCCTGAAACTATTCAAGCGATACAATCAGCTAACGCCTTTGCAGTATCGAGCTACGGGGTTGGTTTAATGAGGTTTGAGTAGTTTGAATAGGTTTGATCAAGTTTCAAGTCTGAGTAGGTTTGATCAGGTTTGATGCAGTTTAAAGTTTGAAAAGGTTGGAGTCGCTTGAGTGCTATAAGCAGGCTTAGTGGGTTTCGTGAGGTTTAAATTTTGATCAGCTATAGTTATGAGTTGGTACTTAAACCATTTGATCAGGTTTGAAGCAGTTTACAATTGCTTCAAACCTGATCAAACTTTTTCAAACTCTTTCAAAACCCCTGAACCTATCTCACACCCCAAACGTGTTCACACCTTAAACTTTATCAAACTACTCAAACTTGAAACCTGCTCAAACCCTCTTCTCCTCAATTTGATAGAATCGTTCTCTTGCTTTGATAGGATCATTCCAACAAAAAATGGTGTATTATCCGAACTTTGTCGCAGTAAACCTCTTAAACACGATTAATATGGAAGCGACACTCGAAGCTCCGGTTCATACGGATCATCCGACTTTTAAAGAACGATACGAAAATTTCATTGGTGGCAAATGGGTAGCTCCGGCTCGTGGTCAGTACTTCGATAATATTTCTCCCGTTGATGGTAAGGTGTTTTGTCAGGTAGCCCGTTCGACTGCCGAAGATATAGAAAAGGCTCTGGACGCGGCTCATGCGGCTTTTCCGGTCTGGTCCAAAACGTCGGTAGCCGCCCGTAGTAATGTGCTCCTGAAAATTGCCGACCGGATTGAACAGAATCTGGAGTATCTGGCGAAAATAGAAACCATTGATAACGGCAAACCCCTGCGGGAAACGCTGGCGGCTGATTTACCGCTGGTCGTCGATCATTTTCGGTACTATGCGGGGGTCATCCGGGCGGAGGAAAGCTCGGTGGCCGAACTCGATTCCACAACTGTTTCATTGAATATCCACGAACCCATTGGCGTAGTCGGACAGATCATTCCCTGGAATTTCCCGCTGCTGATGGCTACCTGGAAAGTGGCTCCAGCTCTGGCGGCGGGCTGTACTATCGTGCTGAAACCCGCCGAACAAACGCCGACCAGTATTCTGATCCTGATGGAACTGGTGGGTGACTTATTACCCGAAGGCGTACTAAACGTAGTAAACGGATTTGGACTGGAAGCGGGCAAACCGCTGGCTTCGTCGAATCGGGTGGCAAAGGTTGCCTTCACGGGTGAGACGACCACGGGCCGCCTTATTCTGCAATACGCCGCTGAAAACCTGATTCCGGCCACGATGGAACTGGGGGGCAAATCGCCCAACATCATTTTCCCGAGTGTGATGGACAAAGACGATGAGTTTCTGGATAAAGCCGTAGAAGGAGCCGTACTGTTCGCTCTCAACCAGGGTGAAATCTGTACCTGTCCTTCGCGTTTGCTGGTACACGAGTCCATTTACGAGGCATTTATTGAGAAAGTCATCGCCCGAACCAAAGCGATCAAAATGGGTAGTCCGCTTGCCCCGGATACCATGCTGGGAGCCCAGGCTTCGAAAGATCAGTACGAAAAGATTCTGTCTTACATCGAAATTGGCAAGCAGGAAGGGGCCGAAGTACTGACGGGTGGAGCGGCGTTCCATCAGAATAGCGGACTGGAAAACGGCTACTACATTCAGCCGACCATTCTGAAAGGACATAACAAAATGCGGATTTTCCAGGAGGAAATCTTCGGCCCGGTCTTGTCCGTAACCACCTTCAAGGATACGGAAGAAGCTATCGCTATTGCTAACGACACGTTATACGGTCTCGGTGCTGGCGTCTGGACCCGCGATGCTCACGAACTCTATACGGTACCCCGGGCCATTCAGGCGGGTCGCGTATGGGTCAATTGCTACCACGCGTATCCGGCTCACGCTCCGTTTGGTGGATATAAGAAATCAGGTTTCGGTCGGGAAACGCACAAAATGATGCTGAGCCACTACCGCCAAACCAAAAACATGCTGATTTCCTACGATAAGAATAAGTTAGGATTCTTTTAAACGAGTTTTCAGTTTGCGGTTTTCTGTTTTCAGTTGGTTACTAGTCGCAGAAATCTTGTGAAGTAAAAAAGGGTAGTACGTATAGAACTGCAAACTGAAAATCGCAAACTGAAAACTATCATGGTTGCTCGCGTTTTAATTACTGATGCGGCGAAAGCCATTATTGATCAACTGCGGGAAGAGCATGGTGAGCTACTGTTTCACCAGAGCGGCGGCTGTTGTGATGGATCTTCGCCGATGTGTTTTCCAATAAACGATTTCAAGATTGGCAGTCACGATGTATTACTGGGACGCGTACACGGCTGCGATTTTTACATGAGTGATTTTCAGTTTGAATACTGGCAACACACGCAATTAACGCTGGACGTAGTACCGGGACGAGGGGCTAGTTTTTCGGCGGAAATTCCGTTAGGCGTACGGTTTCTGATTCGTTCGCGACTTTTTACGGAAGAGGAGTTGCAAAATCTGGAACCTGTTTCCGTTGGTGGATCGGTATAAGTGCTTCATCAACGTTCGCTAGAGCTTCGGGGCAAAACCCGGAGCTCTTTTTTGTTGATACGGGTTGCTTGAAAAGGACGAGGTTAGGTACACTTTCAGCGATAGTTGATGGTTGTTCGTTACTAGTGGTTTGAAATGTAGCGGGTTTCTTTAGGGGCGGCATCGAACCCCTTCCGTATACAGGGGTGTTTGAACAAGACAAAAAGGCTCAGGATACCTATCCTGAGCCTTTTTGTCTTGTTCACTACTCAATCAAATGCTACACCGAAGCAGGCTCTAGAGCCAGAAAATGTCCTACGATCCGGTCCGAAGCTTCCTGGGCGAAATCAAGTCCGGAATAATCGGGATTATAGCCACCCATGTACGGAACGGCCATGTTGTAGATACGCTCACTAGCTACACCCTGCGGATCGACGATCTGAAAATCATCGGTGATGGTAATGCCGGGCACTTGCATATAGTAGGTGCCTTGGCTATCCTGACTGACGGTTTTCGGATTTTTATCCATCGCTTCTTTCCCCGCCTCCTTCGATTGAAAAGCCAGACGAGCCTGACTGACACACTTCGCCTGCTTCAAGCTTTCGAAAGGAAACGAATCCACATTTAAGTGCGGTTGTCCGACACAATCAACGTACGTCGTGTAGGTCTGCGACTGAGGCTTTCCAGCTTCATCTTTGTACTGGTAACGAACGCTCCCTTCGGGTTGAGGCTCTACTTCACTGTCTGAACCTACGGCAATCAGACTAAGCCGACCTGCGTCGTGCAACGCCAGTAATTCTTCGGCGGAGCTTTGGGGCACGAAGGCAATCACCAGCGAAATCAACGGCATGAGCACTTTCGTTAGCCGATGCATATCTTCTGCCGAGAAATATTTCGCGGGATAGTTGAGTGAGAAGCTCAGAGCCGCCAGCATTTCCTTCCAATAGATCGACTCGCGATGCCGAATGGATTGAGCCGCTTCCTCATATTCCGCCCGGAATAAATCAAAAGGATCGGTTTGTTCGCGTTGGGCCATCATGGTTTCCACGAACGCTTCCAGCTTCATATCCTTGATTTGATCGTAGAAGTCGGGATCTTTGGTTTTAAAGGATTGCTTGAAGTTTTCATCAAAGACAAAGTCCAGCGACAGGAAGCCCTCGTTATTGGCCCGATTGGCGGCAATCGATGCTTCATCCATCAATGCATCGCGGGTTACCAGCGGCTCTTCCAGGTGGAAGCGGATGGCTGGTAAGAAACCATCCCGGGAATGAAGCACCATCCGAAAATCAGGGGCATCACTTTCAAAAACAACTTTACCTGCTTCGTTACGACGGAAGGTGCCATTGGCACGAGCGAGGGTACGGAGGGCATCAATAGCCGTGAGCGAAGCCCCGCGTAAGGCAATCGTCTGGTTGTAAACGCCCCGAAGTTTAGCGGGCGGATAGGGTGAATCGAAATACCCTGGAATTTTCCCTTCGTGCGATTTAGGCCAGTCGTGACCCGTACAAATGATCACCGCATCGAACGAAAACCGATCCTTTTCATTGACTTCCACCGATACGCGTTGCTGATCGGGCTCATCGATAATATCCGTGACTGAACTTCCCAGATGAACGTTGGTGACTAGTCCCAGTTGCCGGGCCTTTTCCTGCAATAAGGAAAACTGGTCGGAAAGGTACTGTCCAAACAGCAATCGCGGCAAGACCCGGTAGGAGTGAAAGCTCTGGCGATCAATCCCAAACCTTTGCAGGGTTTCTTCGGGTAAGGTTTGAATCCACTCTCGCACGGAAGTGACCAACGGTGGAATTTCGTTACCGGAAACATTGGTAATATGTTCAACATTCGCCCCCTCTGAACTATAAGGCATACCAGCCCCCAACTGCTGTTTGCTTTCAAAGATGTCAATCGTTACATCTGAGGGGTGTCTTTCGACCAATTGTTTGTAAACGTATAGTCCACTGGGTCCAGCCCCCAGAATGGCGATGTGTTTTTTCACAGCTTCAATAAATGAGTTAGATCTATTCTATACGTTATTAACAAATTTCAACGCATAGTGTTCTGAATAATAAAATTTAGCTGATAATCAGTAATATAATTAGTGACCGTACAGAGAAGGTGGGATAATTACGAATGCTTTTTAGCTAAGATACTAAAGGGATTTATGCTAGTTATGTTGAACGGTATGATATAAACGTTTAAAATTGATCTGTGTTAAAACGTTACCAGGGAAGGATCAAAAGAACAGCTATAATTTTAATAGAATCTTCCGAATCGGGCACTAATAAAGGTGCCTACTGAAATGAGACTTCTTTGCTGTCTGGATGATACCTAGAAGGGCCGTTGCAGACCCCAGTCTAGGTAGCATTGATTGATTTCCCGGCGGGAGGTGAGCCGAATTTTAGGAAGTTCCGCCTGATTGAACAGTTGCGTGTATCGCTTCCGATTTTTAGGCGTAACAACCAAAATATGGTGAATCATTGCCCACTTAATACTATCCTGTCCACCTTCCAGGTTGCCAGGTCTGTTGGATTGAAAAAGAGTACGGTAAAAGTAACGGACCAGGCTGGTTAAGGTAGAGACCTCTAATAAGATCAGGCCGATAGCCCGCTGAAACCGCTGTGGCATACAAACGGTATAGTTCCCATCTATTACCCAGCGATCGCCGGCAATAGCTGCCTCGTGCAAGGCAACAAATTCGTCGCGTGGACGTACCTGCCAGTTGGTATGGGGCCAATGATAAAACTGATCCAGGTGAATGACTTCCAGGTTACATTTCTGACCAATGGCCTGAGCAAGCGTAGACTTGCCGCTGTTGGAAGGCCCTAAAATGCAGATACGATCTCCGAGTTCTGAAAGATCCATAGCAAAAAACGAATGAAGTGAGCGTTTGTAGCGGTTAGATGGACTTTTGTTAGAAAACGTTACAACGCAGTCGATTCAATCCGGTTTAAAATCTCTAGGAAAATGGTTTCCAGCGGAATGAAATTTAGGTCCGTACCTGGGTTTTCCAAGGCCTGTCGAACCTGATGGATGGGTACGAAACGTAGCTCGCTGATTTCTTCCGGCTGGGGTATGAAGGCGGTAATGGGAAGTTGCGTTTTCCAGACAAAGACACCCGCGAACTCCCGGTCGTACAACTGGGTGTGAACATCAAAGCCATCTATTTTCCAGACGTCAATGAAGTGTAATTCCGAAGAAGGAACGGCATATGCAAGCTCCTCGCGTACTTCCCGGAGGGCAGCCGTTCGGTAGTTTTCGCCCGGTTGCAGATGACCGGCAATGCATACGTCCCACAGGTTGGCGAAAAGGTCTTTATCAGGATGGCGAAGATTAAGTAAGAGTTCCCGCTGATCATTAATCACCCATACTTCGGTGCTACGGTGCCAGTCTCCTTCGCGGTGTACGTCGGACCGGGCTTTCGTTTGCCAGCGGGGCAAATTCTGCTCCGTATAGAGTTCAAAATATTCCATGGTTTGGGGATAGAAGATTACCCCAATATTCGGAAAAATCTGGCTTACATCACCAGAAAGTCCGTTCGAGTTTTAGCTACCATGGCCACTACGTGCAAAATGGCCTCGGCAATGTCTTCTTCAGTAGTATAGCGTCCCAGACTAAACCGAACGGAGGCGTGAGCCAGGTCATCACTCAAACCCATGGCTTTCAGTACGTGGGAGGGAAGCACCGAAGCCGACGTACAGGCCGAACCATTCGATACGGCGATGCGGGTAAGATTGATCAGTAACGCTTCGCCATCGACTGCTTCAAAAGCCAGATTGCTTACCTGAGGCAGACGGGAAGTTCGGGAACCGTTCACCCGCGTACCTGGAATCTGTTGCAGTAGTTCAGTTTCGAGCTGATCACGTAAAGCGGCCAGCCGTTCTGCTTCCTGGGTTAGCGTCTGTTGAGCCAGTTCAGCGGCTTTGCCCAGGCCGACAATGCCCGGTACATTCAGCGTACCGGAGCGACGGCCCCGTTCGTGGCCGCCACCGTGCATCTGAATACTCAGGGGTGTTCCTTTCCGAACGTACAAGGCTCCGATACCTTTGGGACCGTATAACTTATGAGCCGACAGACTGAGTAAATCGATGCCTTCAACCGATATGGGTAGTTTACCCACGGCCTGCGTCGCATCGCTATGAAAGAGTACGCCACGTTCGTTACAAACACGGGCCAGTTCGCGGATGGGCTGAATGACCCCCGTTTCATTATTGGCCCACATGACCGATACCAGAGCGGTGTCAGGGCGTAAGGCGTCGCTGACTTGCTGTGCCGTAATGAGTCCGTCAGTATCCGGAGCGAGGTACGTAACTTCGCCACCTAATTTTTCCAGATGCGTACAGACATCCAGTATCGCTTTATGTTCGGTTTGTACCGTAATGAAATGTTTCTTCGAAGAGGCCTCGAATACGCCTGTTAAGGCCAGATTATTCGACTCCGTAGCTCCGCTCGTGAAAACGATTTCCTTTTCCGTGGCTCCCAGAATGCGGGCTACCTGCCGCCGGGCATTTTCGACGGCTTCAGCGGCTTCCCAACCGTAGAGGTGCGTCCGGCTGGCGGCATTGCCAAACTGCTCGGTAAACCAGGGAAGCATCGTTTCCAGCACCCGGGAATCAACGGGCGTAGTCGCGTTATAGTCGAGGTAAATCGGACGGTTCATAGCGATCGTTACCAAAAAAATCGCCCCAGCAGTACCGGGGCGATGCGTTGGTTAAGGGGTGTTTTAAACTTGTTTTTCGACTAAATCGGCGAGCAAATCAATGTACTGGGGACTGTTATTGAGACTTTCCACCAGTTGCCAGTGCTGACCGCCGTTTTTCTCGAAAACTTCTTTGTATTCCTCACCGACTTCAATCGTCGTTTCCAGACAGTCGGCTACGAATGCGGGGCTAAAAGCCAGTACATTTTTCTTCCCTTCTTTCGCCAGTTTCACGACCATATCTTCCGTATACGGCTGAATCCAGGGCGTTTTGCCCAGGCGGCTCTGGAAGCTGGTCGCGTAGGTGCCTTCTTTCAGTCCCAGTTCCTGCACCAGTAATCGCGTCGTAGCGAAGCACTGAGCTCGGTAACAGTATTGATTCCCGGCATGAAGGCGGTCGCAGCAGTTGTTCAACTGGCAGGTCGTACCCGTCGCATCTCCTTTGAGAATCTGCCGCTCCGGTACGCCGTGGTAGCTGAACAGGAAGAAATCGTATTCCCGTTCCTGCATGTACTTTCGGGCCGCTCCGGCAAAAAACTCGACGAATTTGGGGTGATCGAAGAACGTATTGGTAAACGAGATTTCCGGAATCACCTGCCATTTGCCCACAATGTCCATCACTTTTTCGTATACCGAACCTGTAGTAGCGGAGGCATACTGCGGAAAAAAGGGAATGACGATGATTTTACGTAACCCCGCTTTCTGAAACGAATCCAGTCCGGCCTGAATGCTGGGATTCTGGTACCGCATCGCCAATTCGACCACGTAGTCAGAGCCGAGCCGTTGCTGCAAGAGGGCTTTCACATCTTCGCCGTAGAACTTCAGCGGTGAACCCCGTTCTTCCCATAATTCCTGGTACACTTTAGCCGACTTCGGTGCCCGAAACGGGGCAATGATCAAATTGACTAAAGCCCAGCGATTGGCAGTCGGAATATCAATAACCCGGCCATCCATCAAAAACTCACGCAGGTATTTCCGCACATCGGGTACACTGGGGCTATCGGGCGTGCCGAGGTTGACCAGCAGGATACCGGTTTTAAGTTTCTGAGTAGTGGGGACGGACGTTACTTCTAACACTTGCATGGCTGAGGATCGACTAGTAAGGTCAATCTATAAAATAAAACGAATGACGTTTGCTCGTAAGCTTTCAACCCAACAAAGGTCGGAAATGTTTCCCAAAGCGTGGGAATGAATTGGGTTAGTTTGAGGGGTTTTAAGTTTGAGTGTTTGATCGTTTAAGGTTTTAAGTTTGATTGTTTAAAATTGAGCATCGGCGAGACTACGGGTTGTCAAAGATGTACCTGCATCAAACCTGAAACTTTCAAACCTCTCAAACCAACTACGCCGTCTCGTGTTTACGGGGCATGGCAGCTTCTACGTTTACGCCCAGTCCCTGAGCAATTCGCATACCCAGCCCGATGTCGGCCCGGAAAAAATGGCACAACTGGCGGTTGATGATTTCGTCCCGCCGAGGACCATCCACACCACCGAGGGCACCGATAATCGTTTCTACCAAATGAGCTTTCTGCTCCTCGTCGAGTACGTTGCGGTACAGGTTGCCCGGCTGTGTGTAGTGATCGTTTTCACCTTCGGCGTTGCGATCGTACCAGTCGGCCACGTTCGAATCCAGTTCCCAGGCAGGTTCACGGTAGGACTGATCAGCTACGGTATTGTCGAACGAATTGGGGAAGTAGTTGGGGTTACGTCCACCATTACCATCCACCCGCATCTGACCATCGCGTTGGTAGTTGTTGGTAGCGTAGGGACAACGGTTGACCGGAATTTGCTCGTAGTTGCCACCTAAACGGTACCGCTGAGCGTCTGGGTACGAGAGCAAACGGCCCTGTAACATTTTGTCGGGCGAATAGCCGATACCGTCAATCACGTGAGCCGGAGCAAAAGCAGCCTGTTCTACGTCCTGGAAGTAATTGTTGGGGTTTTGATTCAGCTCAATTTCACCGACTTCGATAAGTGGATAATCGGCGTGGGGCCACACTTTCGTCAGATCAAAGGGATTCCAATGATACGTTTTCGACTCGGTTTCGGGCATGATCTGTACCATCATTTTCCACTTCGGGAAATCACCTTTGTCGATGTGTTCGAGCAAATCACGCTGGGCAAAATCCATATCTTTTGACTTCATGGCGTCGGCTTCGGCCGCCGTAAAGTTCTTGATGCCCTGTTGGGTGATGAAGTGGAATTTTACGTAAAAACGCTCATTTTCCTGATTGATGAACGAAAACGTATGGCTACCAAAGCCGTGCATGTGGCGGTACCCGTAAGGCGTTCCGCGATCAGACATCAGGATCATGACCTGATGCAACGACTCCGGATTCAGCGACCAGAAATCCCACATCATCGTGGCTGATTTCATATTGGTATACGGATCGCGTTTCTGCGTATGAATGAAATCGCTAAACTTCTTGGGATCTTTGATGAAGAATACGGGCGTATTATTACCGACCAAATCCCAGTTGCCGTCTTCAGTATAAAATTTCAGGGCAAAGCCACGGGGGTCACGTTCGGTATCCGCTGAGCCTTTTTCGCCGCCTACGGTCGAGAAACGCAAGAACAAATGCGTTTGCTTGCCGACTTCACTGAACAACTTGGCCCGGGTATATTTTGTAATGTCATTCGTAACGGTGAAGGTACCGAATGCTCCGGAGCCTTTGGCGTGTACCACGCGTTCGGGAATACGTTCCCGATTGAAGTGGGCCATTTTTTCGTGCAGAATGTAATCCTGCAATAAAAGCGGGCCACGAGGACCTACACTTTGGCTATTTTCGTGTTCGGCGTAAGGACGGCCGGATGCGGTAGTCAGCTTGTTTTGCTCCATGGGGATAAAGGTTGCTTAGTAGGAAAGAGTTGCTCTTTCGTAGAACCGGAACAAAAGTAGAAGTCTGATTTATATAAGTAAAATCAATGTTTTTGATAACTTATAGTTAAAATTTATAATATGATTAATAGCTGTTCATTATCAATGTATTGCTTATTTAAGAAATGATCGTCTCGTTAGATGCTTATCTTATCGTTATTCACCTAGACTGAATTTGGTACCTTGTACATGGCTGTTCGATAGCTTGTAAGCATCTCCACGACTAACAACAGCCTGCTCAAGGCTACCACATTGCGGCTGCCGTAGGTCGTTCCGCTGCTTACGGGCGGGAGAGGTTTTCATCTATTAACAGGAATTGGTTACTGGTTTTAGCGAGTTAGTATAGCGGACGGCATAAAAACCGGGCCCCGTCCTATCACATTCCATGTCAGAGTTAAGCCGCCTACCATTCCATAGTGGATCCCTCGGCAATGCGGTGGCTTAGAGCAAGAGGAGGTCAGCAACGGGCGTGCCGGCATGGAATGCATACGGACTATAAAGACCAGCCGTGCTTGCGGGACGAAATAGTAACTAATTGTTAGTAAACTTCAGTATGGAATGCATACGACCTAAAAGACTAGCCGTGTGATAGGAAATGGAGCATCAAATAATCACAATAAAAGAAGAATCAATACTCTTAGCTAACCATCCACAGCCGCCAGATACCCGATAAAACGACCAAAATCAAAGCCGCGGGCGTCAGTACTTTCCAGCCGAGGTACATGAGTTGGTCGACCCGCAAGCGAGGGTAAGTCCAGCGTACCCAGATCTGAGTCAGAATTAGTACGGCGGCTTTGGTCAGGATCCAGAACATCCCCGTACAGTTGCCCCAAAAGGTGCCGGGTTGACCGGAAGTCCAGTCGGCCAGTCGTACCAGACCGATGTTGGGTAGGGGTGTATTCCAGCTGCCCAGAAACAGCACGGCTCCCAAAATACTCACCAGCATCATCATGGCGTACTCACTCAGGAAAACCAGTGCCCACCGAAAACCCGAATATTCCGTGTGAAAACCGCCAACGAGTTCCGATTCTGCTTCGGGTAGATCGAAGGGAGCTCGGTTGCATTCGGCCAGTGAAGCAATGAAATAGATGATGAAAACAACGAAGAATAAAGGCATCCGGAAGATATTCCAGCTCAGAAAACCACCATTGGTGGTTACGTCCATTCCCCAACTCTTGATACCCAGAAAATACACGGGTTCCGGTGAGTAAATGCCCTGCTGAAAGCTCATTTCCTGTAAGTCCAGCGTCTGATTGATCATCACTACGCAGAGGATAGATAAGCCCAGCGGAATTTCGTAGCTCACAATCTGAGCCACGGAACGAATGGCTCCGAATAGGGAATATTTATTGTTGGAAGCCCAGCCCGCCATCAGAATACCCAATACATCCAGCGAAACGATGGCCAATAACCAGAAAACACCCACCGACGTAGCCGAGCCAATCCAATCGGGACTGAGCGGCAATACCGCATAGCCCAGATACGCGGCTAGGTAAATCAAGCAGGGGGCCACCAGATACAGCCAGCGATCAGCCAGTTTCGGAACAATATCTTCTTTCTGTAAAAGCTTCAGCAAATCGGCGAATAATTGCAGCAATCCGTAAGGGCCTACTTCGGTGGGGCCGAGTCGGTCCTGAATGAAGCCGGAAATTTTACGCTCGGCGTATACGCCCACGACTACCGTAGCCAGAGTAAGGGCAAGACAGATCAGTAATGCAGGAAGCAAAACGGTACAAATTTTGGGTGTACGGCGACCGGATAGGCCGCCTTCGTCCGCAAATCTACTTCCTGTCGTTCATTTAATATTTAGAATGAAACTAAAAAAGGCCACTTTCTTGCGAGAAGTGGCCTTTTATTAAGTATGGATTCAGACTAAAACTCAGCTGATTTCGGATACCGGGGGAAAGGAATCACATCCCGAATGTTACCCATACCTGTTACGAACTGAATCAGCCGCTCGAAGCCCAGACCGAAGCCCGAGTGCGGAGCCGAGCCGAAACGACGCGTATCCAGGAACCAGTCCATGCTTTCGGGTTCAATACCGACTTCTTTCATCCGGGCTACGAGTTTTTCCAGGTTGTCTTCCCGCTGACTACCACCGATC
>NZ_JBMDWJ010000302.1:0-19943 GCF_048595215.1 Siphonobacter sp. | reverse complement strand
GGTGTTCGCCTCAGACCGTTACACTGTACAAGCGGAAGCAATAAAGGCAGGAAAAAAAGTGCTTACCATCGAATCAATGGAAGCGGCTCAGACTATAGAACTGGATCTCTTGGGAAGCTACCAGTCTAAAAATGTCTTAGGTGTATTGGAAACGACGCGTGTGCTGACTCAGTTAGGCTATGACCTTACTCAGGAACATACGCAGAAAGCTTTAGCACAGGTAGTACCCTTGACGGGTTTGAAAGGACGTTGGCAACAGCTCTCTATACAGCCCTTAACTTATGCAGATACGGGCCATAATGAACCCGGTATTCGGGAAGTGATCAAAACGATTGCTTCCATCCATTATGAGCATTTGTGGTTTGTACTGGGCTTTGTAGCGGATAAAGATTTGTCGAAGATACTTCCTTTATATCCAACCCAAGCCCGATACGTATTCTGTCAGGCCTCAACGCCCCGGGCTTTGCCAGCGGAAGCATTACAGAAACTAGCGGCTAAGTACGGTTTAATTGGAGAAACCATACCCGATGTGAACGAAGCACTGGCTTACGTTCGCACGCAGGCAGCGGTTAGCGATTTAATTGTGGTGGGTGGAAGTACGTTTGTAGTGGCAGATCTTAATGAATTGTAATAAAAAAGCCTACGTCGCAAGACGTAGGCTTTTTTATTTAAAACCGGATGCTAGTAGGAATTAAGCTCCAATCTTAGCTACTAAGTCAGCGATACGGCTAGAGTAACCAGCTTCGTTATCGTACCAACCTACGATTTTCACGAGTGTACCTTGGCTAGAAGTTAATTCTGAGTCGAAGATGCAAGAGTGAGAATCGCCTACGATGTCAGCAGATACAATGGGATCCGTTGCGTAGAACAGGTATCCTTTCATTGGACCATCAGCCGCTGCTTTGATAGCAGCATTGATTTCTTCAGCTGTAGCTTCTTTTTTCAGCACCAGTGTCAGATCCGTTACCGAGCCCGTAGGGGTAGGTACGCGGAGAGCTGAACCATCCAGTTTACCTTTCAAGTTAGGCAGTACCAGACCGATTGCTTTAGCAGCACCCGTAGAAGTCGGAATGATTGAAAGAGCAGCAGCACGAGCACGACGTAAATCGCTGTGAGGAGCATCTTGCAGGTTCTGATCAGCCGTATACGCGTGTACGGTTGTCATATAGCCTTTTTCGATACCAAATGCATCGTCGATAACTTTGGCCATAGGAGCCAAGCAGTTGGTCGTGCAGGAAGCGTTTGAGATGATTTTGTCATCTGGGCTCAGCGTATCGTCGTTAACTCCCAATACGATGGTTTTAACGTTCCCTTTAGCAGGAGCAGAGATAACTACTTTTTTAGCTCCAGCAGTCAAGTGTTGACCGGCACCCGCTTCATCAACAAAACGACCCGTTGATTCAATGACTACGTCAATATTAAGGTCTCCCCAAGGAAGTAGTTTAGGATCGCGTTCAGCGTAAGCGTGAATTTTAGTACCGTTAACAGTTAGGCTCTCTGAATCTGATTCAACGGTTCCGGGGAATTTACCGTGTACTGAATCGTATTTAAGGAGGTGAGCTAGGGTTGCATTATCTGTTAAATCATTGATAGCAACAATCTCAACGTTTTCTTTTTCTAGCAAACGACGGAAGGAGAGTCTTCCAATGCGTCCGAAACCGTTGATTGCGACACGTACTTTGGCCATGTTGAAAATAGATTATGGTTTTCGTTGCAATATTAAAGAAATTAATTGATTTGCTCGAATTTCAATATTTAGTAATATGAAAGAGATATATTTAGTATACGAGCAGTAAAATGTTAGCAAAATCCGTTTTTAGTATTAATATTGTTAGTAATTCTGTTTTTTAGTAATTTAGCTAAATGTTATGCTAAATAAAGTAGCTCTATCTAAACTATTATTAGTGACGTAGAGAAGGAGATTGTTGTACATGATTTAAACAATACGTATAATCGAATTGAACGAAAGAAGATTATAATCATTAGAGGTAATAACCAAGTCTTTTTCAAAGAACTGTGATAGAAAAGGTATCTATTGAGGGAATAATGGACATAGAACGTCTACTACTTATTAAAGTTAAAGATTCTATTCACTGCTACATAGAGCTTCTGAGCTTATCAGATAAATTGCTTGGAACACAAGTTCATTTAAAACACTCTCTACTACTTATCAAGCCTGGTATTATATTTTTATCAATTACAGTAGGAGGGACTGAATCCTGAATTTATTGATCGATATTACGTACAGCTTGAAGAATTATCTTACGTTGTGCTTATAATCCAAATCCTTTATTAGGAAGAAGAATAATATTCTAAATTGTACTATACAATATCCATAAGAAAATCTAATACACTATTCAAACACCTAACAATCTGTTGATTAAGCACACTAGTCTTTATAAAATATTCAATCCTTATTTCTTGATTTTTTGTACTTTACAAAGTGACAAAATGACGTTACTTCCTTTCGTCCTTTCATCTTACCTTTACAGTAAATATATATTTACACCATGAATGAATTGCAAACCACGATCGAACAAATCTGGGACGATCGTCAATTGTTAAGTACCGCTTCTGCTAAAGACGCCATTCAACAAGTCGTAGAACAAGTGGACAAGGGTACACTTCGAGTTGCCCAACCACTTGCTAACGGTGAGTGGCAAGTGAACGAATGGGTAAAAAAGGCAATCGTCTTGTATTTCCCCCTTCAATCTATGGAAGTACAGGAAGTTGGTATCTTCCAGTATCACGACAAGATGAAATTGAAAACTGGTTACGATCAACTAGGCGTAAGAGTTGTACCGCCGGCCGTTGCTCGTTATGGTTCTTATATTTCTAAGGGTGTTATCTTAATGCCTTCGTATATTAATATTGGAGCCTATGTAGACAGCGGTACAATGGTCGACACCTGGGCTACGGTTGGCAGTTGTGCTCAGATTGGAAAGGACGTTCACTTAAGTGGAGGCGTTGGTATCGGTGGTGTACTCGAGCCGCCCCAAGCAGCCCCTGTAATTATTGAAGACGGAGCATTCATTGGTTCACGTTGTATCGTAGTAGAAGGGGCTCATATCGGTAAAAAAGCCGTATTGGGTGCTGGTGTGGTGATTACAGGTAGCTCTAAAATCATTGATGTTACCGGAGATTCACCCGTTGAATACATTGGAAGAGTTCCTGAAAACTCCGTGGTGATTCCGGGTAGCTATACCAAACAATTCCCAGCGGGGGAATACCAAGTTCCGTGTGCACTCATTATTGGCAAACGTAAAGAAAGTACGGACCTGAAAACATCCCTTAATCAGGCTCTGCGTGAAAACAACGTGGCAGTATAAGTATCGTCTTATACCTAATAAATGAATAGAGGAGGGTAGATGCCCTCCTTTTTTATTAACTTATCCCCGTGTTACATTTATGAATTAACTTATTTACAATAATAAATTACAGTGATAATCAATTAGTTACTCTCACTTATTCTAGTACAAAAGTAAATTTACATTAGTTTCGATGTATTCACATTTATAAATTTACAACTGTTTACCCCATAATTTGGTTAATTCACAAAAGTGAAATACATTTGACCCAGTAATAAGTCACAATTGTTATTCTATATGACTGACAAAGAGAAGATCCTTCATCTACTGGAATCCAAAAATTTAACCGCTGCTCAATTCGCCGATACGATCGGAATTCCCCGGTCCAGTATTTCTCATATTCTTTCTGAGCGTAACCGGCTCAGTATGGATATTGCCCGAAAAGTTGTCAAGCAATATCCTGAAATTACCTATGAATGGCTTTGCGATGATTCTCCAGAACAACGAAACGTAGCAAAGACACCACCCGCTTCCTTTATTACTGAATTTCCGGCAGCAGCAAAGCTTCCAGATTCCGCTAAACGAAATACATTCGTGGGCAAGCCTGATCTAGCTCATTCTCGTGTGGAAGAACACCAGACCTTAGATTCCAAACATGTCGTCAAAATGATTGTGTTTTACTCGGATCAAACCTGGCAGGAAATTATGTAATGCTGCTCGTCCTTTCTATCAACTGTAAGTTTGTAGTTATTTAAAAATGAATGTTCATTCAATATGGACTATTAGTTAGGTGCTACGCGACAGCATTGGTATAATGGAATATAGGAAAATTTGGTTCTCTTATTCAGGGTTCGAATCCTTGGCGATCAACTACAACAGCTCCTCAGAAAATAATAGGGGAAGCTTTCTCTTATGTATACGATTCTAAAGGTTTGAAAAAAACAGGATTGATACCAAGGACATGAATTACTCTACATGTGTAGGTTCAACCCAAACGGATCGCACTTTATTCAAACAACCAGAAGTATGATTCCCCGCATTGGGATTACAACACTAGTACTAACCTATACTATCATCCCGTTCTGTTAGAATCGATGGCCCGAATAGTTCGAGTCATGAGATGGACCCAATCAGTTGATTCACCACCTGACATCCCAAACAACGGTCATTAACTACCAGCGTTACTGCGATAGGTGTGATGGTATTAAGCCATTCAAAGCCGCCGTACCACCAATCTTCAGTGTGATCACGACTCTTGGAATTGGATGAAGAAGTACGCGAAGCTATTATCAGTAATAGAGAGGACATTGGTAACCACATCTGCCGTTTCAAGCAACAAGCTATTAACATATAGGTAGACGGGGTTTCGGATACATTGAGCTTTAGATCAACAGATAATCCTTAGAATAGTCCTTATGTCAACTATAGATAGAATACAGGGATAATTGAGCTATATCTACTTAAATGCCTATTTATCAATACATTACTTATAATAAAAAAATAACTGTTCCACGTGAATCGTAAGTCGTTAATTTAGAATAGGTTAGCTGTCGTATTTCCGTGGAACGGGGTAGGTTGAAGTAGCTAAGAACGGTTTATGCTGGTAAAAGGGCGGGAGGGAAGCGTATATTTGAAGCATCAAGCCGAACATTTGGCTGATGAACGAAGGCTTTTCTTCATCCTAAAAAAACGCTTATTAAACATAAAGTAGGTTATTATACAACATGGATCAACTTAATTCTCTTCAACAAGTAGCTGAATTTCATCGTACTTTTCATGCTCCAGTACTAGATGATCCACAGATCCCCTCTGAACAAAGATCAAAACTTCGGTACGCTTTGTTAGCAGAAGAACTAAAAGAATTCTGGGAAGCCGTAGAAGCGAACGATCTCGTGGGTGTAGCTGATGCCTTGTGTGATTTACAATACGTGCTTTCGGGAGCAGTACTAGAGTTCGGTCTGGGAGAGAAGTTTGTAGAGCTTTTTAACGAGGTACACCGCTCCAACATGAGCAAGGCCTGCTCTACTGAAGCCGAGGCTCAAGCTACTGTTGCGTTCTACCTAGCAAAAGATGGTACAGAAGCCGCCTATCATGAAGATAATGGCAAATGGCTCGTCTATCGTAAATCGGATCATAAGACGCTCAAATCCGTTAATTACTCGCCGGCTGACCTGGAATCCATTTTACAGGAAGGATAAGTCTCTTCATCTGTAGACTGGTGACAACAGATATTACCAGTCTACAGACTATTCTTTTTGATACCAGCGATGACTGATTCAGATTCGCTGGAATGTTAGCTGCGATCCTTGAGAAATGCCAGCACGGCTATATCATGCTAATCTGTAAAATGATTAAGTTAAATGGCCGATGAATTTCGTATAATACGTAGGATTCGTGCGACAATTTTTTAGCTCAATACATTCATTAAAACTTTCAGCTGGTCTTCCTGATCGATTTCTTTTTCAACCTTTTTCTTATCGCTAGGTTAGGATTTTTAACGATACTAGCCTTTATTCTTTATACGAATACATATCCATGAACTAGCTTATTATCAATTAGTTACATTTGTTGTATAATTTATATTATGTTAAATAATGTAAATTACATACACCCTACAGCTAGATAACAATCCCTCATTTAGCTAACTGAGTAATAAAAAAAGCTCTGCGAAATTCTCGCAGAGCTTTTTTTATTACCAACGTATGAATTGAAATGATTACTGCAGAGCAGCAATTTTCGCGTCGTAGTTGGTGCCTTTATCCAATTGCTTCAGGATATTGTACGTTTGCAGCAAGTTAGTCTTTAACGCTTCTTCCTGCTTAACGGCCCAGGCTTTTTCGAAATACGGTAACGCTTGCTTGAACTTCGCTACGGTTTCTTCTTCTACAGCTTTACCTTCTTTATTGTAAGAAGCCATATCCATGGCATCTACTTTGCTCTTCACCTGTACACCTTCGTTAAAGTAATATACGCCCATGTTATAGTTGGCGTCGAAGTTGTTGGGCTCAATTTGCAAAGCTTTCTCGTAACCTGCTTTCGCCTGACCTTTTTGCTCATCCAATTTCTTGGTAAGCTCAGCTACTTTAGCTTGTGCTTCGGCTACTTTGCCCGCATTGGCCTGATCAGAGGTTGCTTTCGCTTGGGTAGCTGAAGCTAAACTCTTCTGAGCATCGGCTAATTTCGTTTTTACCTCACCCAGCTGACGTTTCAATTCTTTGTCGGTCGGCTTCTTCTTCAAGGCTGCTGACAAACGGGTTACTTCGTCCTGGTACAGTTTGACATCACCTTCGGCCGTTTTAACAGCTTTCTCT
Source organism: Siphonobacter sp. (assembly GCF_048595215.1). Taxonomy (NCBI): domain Bacteria; kingdom Pseudomonadati; phylum Bacteroidota; class Cytophagia; order Cytophagales; family Cytophagaceae; genus Siphonobacter; species Siphonobacter sp. The sequence goes on along the minus strand of NZ_JBMDWJ010000302.1, from coordinate 13,324 downwards.
GAATCGCCACCTTTCCGAGCTTCTGAAGCATACTTCTTAAGCTCTTCTTGCGTCGTCTGAGCGGCGTTGTCATACAAAATAGCCAGGTTTACAACGTTCTGTACGTTGTTGGGGTCCTTGTCCGCCAAAGACTTCAAGTCATTGATCGCTTCATCCGTACGTCCAGAGCTCAGATAGATATTGATTTTCTCATTTTTCAAATCCTTGCTCTCCGGATTGGCAGCGATGCCCTGGTTAAGTACCTTGATGGCCTCATTGTCATTTTTCTCCGTACGGTGAATGTTTGACAACGTGTAGAAAATTACCGGATCTTTACCGCCTAATTCGAGGTATTTTCCGAAACCTTCTTTCGCCGTTACATTGTCACCCGTTTGTTGAGCTACAATACCCGTGAACATAGCCGCCGTACTATCCTTCGGATCGACTTCCATGGCCGTTTTTAACAGCTTCAGAGCATCAGGGAAGTTTTTGTTCTGGTACTTAGCGTTTCCCTGTCCGATCAAACCGTAATACAACCGAACTTTCTCTTTCGCATCGGGAGCCATGACGATTGCTTTCTGAGCATCTTTTGCCGTACTTCCCTGTTTGCCTTCTTTCGTATCCAGTTCGATCGCTTTTTTGTAAGCTTCGTAAGCAGCCAGAGAAGACATGGAATCAAGACCTGCCAAATTTTTATCCGTAGACAGTGCTTCGTATACCTGACCTTTTACCAACCAGGTTTTAGGCTTGGCACCTGACTTAGGGTCCTGAACCGCTTTATCTATCTCCTCCTTTGCTTTGTCGAGCTTACCGCTTTCCATTGCCGATAATGCACTGTTCTGGCCGTAAGCGGTTGCTGATAACAGGCCTAAAAAGGCCGGAAGAATGAGTTTATTCATTGTACTACTAATTTTGGTTTAGTTGCTTTTCTGTGCGAAGTAAAGGATTTTCTAGCTTTCAAGAAAACGTACACAGCAATAGATTTGGTGCACACTTCCCGAAACGAGTAAAAGTATACCCCGAATAAAAAAACCTTGGAGACTAATCCCCAAGGTTCAAAAAAATCATGCCTCCGTTATTTCTTCAGGCGGCGTTGTAGGCTGTTCCCCCTCCGGCTCTACCCCTTCGATGAGCTCTTCATTTTCGATTTTAGTAATCGACGAAATCTCATCTCCGTTGCGTAGGTTAATCAGGCGGACGCCCTGCGTATTGCGACCCATGACCCGGAGATCGGCCACCGCAAAGCGAATAGCCAGCCCCGAACGGTTTATGATCATCAAATCATCCCGGTCACTTACTTGCTTGATGGCGACCAGCTTACCGGTCTTGTCGGTTACTTTCAGGGTAGTTACGCCCTTCGCTCCCCGGTTGGTCAGACGGTACTCTTCGATATCCGATCGTTTGCCGTACCCTTGTTCGGAAACCACCAGCAGTTGGGCCGTAGTCGGATCGACTACACACACCATGCCAATTACTTTTTCATCGTCGGCCAGTTCAACGCCTTTCACGCCGGTAGCCGTACGTCCCATCGGACGAACTTTTTCCTCATTGAAGCGTACCGCACGTCCGGCATCAACGGCGATAATAATTTCGTTATTCCCGTTGGTCAGAGCTACATCGAGCAGACGGTCACCCTCGTTGATGTTCACGGCGATGATTCCGTTCTGGCGGGGACGTGAATAAGCTTCCAGCGAAGTTTTCTTCACCGTACCCTGTTCCGTACACATCACAATGAAGTTATTGTTGATGTAATCCGGATCAGTGAGCGTTTTCACGTTGATGACCGCCCGAATTTTATCACCTGCTTCAATGTTGAGTAAGTTCTGAATAGGACGTCCTTTGGCTACTTTGTTTCCTTCGGGAACGTTGAATACCCGTAACCAGAAGCATTTACCCGTGTCGGTAAAGAACAGCAGGTAATTGTGCATGGTCGCCGTAAAGAGGTGCTCGGTGAAATCGTCGTCCTTGGTTTTGACACCCCGGGCTCCAACGCCCCCACGACTTTGCGTCCGGTATTCCACCAGTGGTGTACGCTTGATATAACCTTGCGAAGAAATGGTAATGAGCATTTCTTCATCGGCAATCATGTCTTCAATGGACAGTTCGTCGTCCGCGTGCGAGATCTGCGTGCGACGTTCATCGCCGTAACGAGCCCGTAGCTCGGTCAGATCGTCTTTGATGACCTGATACTGACGTTCGGGGCGAGCCAGAATATCTTCCATATCAGCAATGAAACGCATCAGCTCGTTGTATTCTTCCTGAATCTTATCGCGTTCCAGACCCGTCAGACGTTGCAAACGCATATCCAAAATAGCCCTGGCTTGTGCTTCACTCAGAACGAGGTTGTTTGCTTCCTCATTTTTAAAGGTATCAACGATTTGCAGACTACGATCCGGATTATTCAGGAACGCCTCGCGTTGAGCGGTGGTCATGAAGGATCCGTTCATCAATCCAGCTTTCGCTACTTCCGGATCGCGTGAATTCCGAATCAGGGCAATAACGGCATCAAGGTGATCCAGAGCGACCAGCAGACCTTCCAGAATGTGAGCCCGCTTACGAGCTTCCTTCAGATCATAACGCGTCCGGCGAACGATCACATCCAGACGGTGCTCGACGTAATGCCGAATCATGTCTTTCAGGTTGAGCGTCATCGGACGACCCTTCACCAGAGCCACGTTGTTGACACTGAACGCCGTTTGCAGGGGTGTATGCTTGTACAGGTTATTGAGTACCACATTGGGCACGGCATCCCGTTTCAGCTCAATCACCAGACGAATTCCTTCGCGGTTGGAGCTTTCGTCGCGAATGGCCGAAATTCCTTCCAGCTTTTTATCTTCAACCAGTTCGGCAATTTTTTCCTGAAGAACGGCTTTATTGACCTGGTACGGCATATCCGTCACCACAATCTGATCCTTGCCCGTCTTGGTTTGCTCGAACGTAGCATTGGCCCGAATGACAATACGTCCCCGGCCCGTTTCAAACGCATTCTTTATTCCACTTAAACCATAGATGGTACCACCCGTTGGAAAATCAGGGCCTTTGATGTGGTGCATCAGTTCGGCAATCGTAATCTCCGGATTATCCACGTAGGCGGCAATCCCATCCACTACTTCCGTGAGGTTGTGCGGAGCCATGTTAGTGGCCATACCGACCGCAATCCCGGCTGAACCATTCAGTAACAGGTTCGGGATTTTAGCGGGCATTACCGTGGGTTCCTGCAACGAATCATCGAAGTTGTTCTGAAAGTCAACCGTTTCTTTACCCAAATCGGCTAACATTTCTTCGGCGATCCGTTTCAGACGGGCTTCCGTATAACGCATCGCCGCCGGTGAATCGCCGTCAATCGAACCAAAGTTACCCTGACCGTCGACCAACGGATATCGCAGGGACCAGTCCTGGGCCATACGTACCATGGTATCGTAAACCGAGGAATCCCCGTGTGGGTGATATTTTCCTAAAACTTCTCCAACAATACGGGCTGATTTCTTATGTGCTCGATTGTAATTAACGCCCAACTCGTCCATCCCAAAAAGCACCCGGCGGTGTACGGGCTTCAAGCCATCCCGTACGTCGGGCAAGGCACGTGACACGATAACCGACATCGAATAATCGATGTAGGCACCCCGCATTTCGTCCTCGATGTTAATGGGAATAATGTTACCTGAGTTACTGTTTTCGGGCAGATGGTCTTCTGTAGTTTCAGCCATTTTAAATCAATTGCAGAATTTCCCGATCAAATGAGGGATTCTATGTAAGAAGTACCAAAAATACTGATTTTTTGCCGTTTTTTCAAAGATTTACCCAACAAATCAGGCTCGCTAAGACGTTATTATTTGTATTTTTAAAAGAATACACCAACGGCAAGACAAAGGGCCTGATTTGGCCTTTTTTTCCACGCTCACGGGCCTTCTGTTTTCGCCTATACTTTTTCCCAGGGAAGTAGTTTTTTAAACTTCTTCTTGGTTTTAGGATCTTTGTTCTCCCTGTACAGTGATTTTTCTTCAGCTTCGCCCCTCGCGTTTTTCATCTTCCACCCAAAGCTGTGCGTAGGAGAAGCGAAGATGGAACTCCCCCGGTAAATCCTTCCTTCGTGGCGGTGCTCCATTTTCACGTGACAACTTTTCATCGGACACTTGGGTGCCCAGCACGAACTGAGTAGCCCCGCAAGTCCGGTAAGCAGCACCCCGTTAATAATTGATTTCATACAGTACAAGTTATAAGCTTAGCAACGAGCAAAGAAAAGGCCAGCGTACATCAAACGGGACTTTCTTCACAAACCCTCTTTTTGATTCCCTGTTGCACGATTCCTACCGATACTTTTACGGCAAAGTAATAAAAAGATTATACGTAAGCCCTTAAACACCTACCAAATGGGTCACTCCCACGATCATAGCCACAGTCATGCCCCCGCCGAAATCAATCGGGCGTTTAAAGTGGGGATTGGACTGAATGCGGCCTTCGTACTCGTCGAAGTAGCGGCAGGTTTGTATACCGATTCCTTAGCCCTACTTACGGATGCAGGTCATAATTTAATGGACGTAGCGGGTTTATTACTGTCGATGTTAGCTTTTCGGCTGGCCAAAGCTCAGCCAACGTCCCGTTTTACTTACGGATTTCAAAAAAGTACTGTGCTGGTATCGCTGGGCAATGCCGTACTATTACTCGTGGCCATGGGCGGTATTGGCTACGAAGCCATTCAACGTTTTTACAGTCCCCAAACCGTACCCGGTGATACCATCGCTCTGGTAGCTGGGGTTGGCATTCTGATCAATACACTAACGGCTCTGTTGTTTTTCCGGCAGAAAGAACACGATCTGAATGTGAAGGGAGCTTATTTACACCTGATGGCTGACGCCCTGGTTTCAGCCGCTGTAGTCGTTGCGGGGGTACTGATGCCCCGACTGGGCTGGTACTGGCTGGATCCGGTACTTGGTCTGGTCGTAGCCGTGGTGGTCGTAGCGAGTACTTGGTCTCTCTTGCGGGATAGCTTGGTGCTATCGCTGGATGGGGTACCTGCTAATGTAAACCCCGAAACCATTCGAAGTCAAATGCTGAAAAATCCTGCGGTACTCGATGTCCATCACCTGCACATCTGGGCCATGAGTACAACCGAAAATGCGTTGACGGCCCACGTGGTGGTAGCTACCGAACTGAGCGGTACTGAACTGTACCAGGTCAAACAGGAGCTGCGGCATTCGCTAGAGCACCTGTCCATCCAACATGCTACGCTCGAAACGGAAAGCCCGAACGACCCCTGCCTGGATACCCACCATCACTGATACCACAGACAACAAAAAAAGGTTACGTTTCGCAACGTAACCTTTAAAAGAGCCCCCTATCGGGATCGAACCAATGACCTACTGATTACAAGTCAGTTGCTCTACCAGCTGAGCTAAGGAGGCCTCTTTATTTTGTTTGTCGGTGTTGTTTTCCTTCAAACGTGCCGCAAAACTAAAGTAATTTTTAGCCCTTGTCAACCTTGCAGCTATATTTTTTTTGACCTGCTTTGTAAATAGCTGATTCCCAAAGATCTTTTTACAAAAAAGCCTCACGTATCGGTGAGGCTTTTTTTGATTTACTAATCTTCGGCTTCCCGTACGACCCGTAGCTGATGCTGGAGTTGTTCGAGGTCCTTACGCGAACGATCAATCCGTTTTTCAAAATCCAGCTTGATCTTATCGGCATTTTTCGAGTTGGCAAAAAAGGCCAGGTTATTTTCCATCTGGGCGATTTCGTCTTCCAGCGTACGGATTTTACGGCGAATATCGTTTTCCCGTCCGCGTAGATCACCCGAGCCGCCCCGACCGCGATCCTGCTTGATGAGTTCTACTTCGCTTTCCAGCACGAGTTGTTCTTTTTCGTGAGCACTCAGTTTACCCATCGCCGCTACGTAACTGTTCACGGCTTTGATATATCGTTGCTGAATGTTCTGCATCTCTTTGCGAGGTACAAAGCCAATCGCAGACCAGCGAGCTTTAAACGCATTGAGCTTTTCCAGATCGGTTTCGCCGGATTTGGCCTGCGTTTCGATCTCCTCGCAAAGTGCTTTTTTCTGCTCCAGGTTCGATTCGTATTCTTTTTCGATACCGGCGTTCTTGTTACGCTTCCGCTCGAAGAAGGCATCACAGGCTTTTTTGAAACGGTCGAAAATTTTGTCCCTCATTTTTTCGGGTACGTGACCGATAGACTTCCACCGACGCTGTAACTCAATGATGGTATTGGTCGCTTCCGCTGAATCATCTCCGCTTTCGAGCAGGCCTTCTGCTTGTTCGCACAAAGCCGTTTTCTGCCGCAGGTTTTCGTCGCGTTTAGCTTCGAGCTGCCGGAAGAATTCACCCTTATTACGGAAGAACGTTTTGATATCAGCCCAGAATTTCTGGCTCATCTCCCGTCCTTTGTCCCGTGGCATCGGCCCTTTAACCGCATTCCACTGATCCTGAACGGCTAGCAATGCTTTCGTTTTATCATTCCATTCGTTAATCGAATTGGAATGGAAACTGGTAAAGGTTTCGGCCAGAGAAGCAATTTCCTGCTTGAGCTTATAGATTTCTTCAGCCTGTACTTTGTTCGTTTCGTTTTGCTCGCGTTTCTTACCGTATAAAACATCCAGAGCCGCCTTGAAACGACGCCAGAGTTCTTCGTTTACTTCCTTAGGTGCGGGACCGATGTGCTTGAACTCCTCGAACTGTTCGTTAGCTTCGTCGAGCATCTTACCGGAAACTTCCTCACCACCCTGTACGGAAGCGACGGTTTTTTCTACACGTTCAATCAGCTCGATTTTGGATTGCATATTTCGCTTGCGATCCAGTTCCTTCAGCTCAAAATAGATATTACGGTTGTTAAAATACCGGTCTACCAGAGCGTGGTAGGTTTGCCAAAGTGTATTATTATGAGCTGAGGCAATGTTGCCGGCACCTTTCCAGTCCGTTTGGATCTGTTTGAAGGTTTCCCAGCTTTTCTCCCCTGCTCCGCTTTTTTCTTCATTTTCAACCAGATCCCGCAGCTTGTTGAGCAACTCGGTTTTCTTGGCAAAATTATCTTCACGGGCTTTCTCGGCCTGCTGATACTGACGCGAACGTTCGCTACGAATCTGACCATAGAGCTGATCAAACTTTTGCGTTAAGTCATCCGCTTTATAAGCAAAGCCTTCCTCCTCACCTCCTTCTTCGATGAATCGTTGAAGTGCTTCCTGACGTTCGGTCACCTTGAAATGATCGAATACCGGACGGATTTCCCGCAACATGGCGTCGGTCACCTTGAGGTCGGCCGTGCCAGCTTTCACGGCCGTCAGGGTCGTTTCCACCAGATTTACCAGGTCCTGCTTCGACCAATGCGTGTAGTCGGTTTGGGTTTCAAGCATTTCTTCCGATTCTTCCGTAGTGTCATCTGGGCGTTCGTCGGGCGTTTCTACGACTTCTGATTCGTTCGTATCGTACGTAGGCGTAGAAGGTTCCGCAACCTCGGGAGCCGCCTCGGCTACTACTTCCGGCGTAGAATCCAAATCGGGAGTCACGCTTTCAGAGGCAGGTACGTCAGAAGCTGAAGCCTCAACGCCAAAATCAGGAACGTCCTGCGTTTCTTCCGTCGATGCTTCAGTAGTGGGTTGTTCGCTCGTACCCGCGGGTTGCGTCGTTTCCTCTGCAGATTGGCCTTCCGGTGCATTCGCTTCCGTAGATTGCTCTTCAGGGGTCAGTTGGTTGTCGTCAATCATTATTGAAATCCTTTACCCATTGATTGGAATGGCAAAAATAGAATAATTTCTCCAGTGCCTGCGTCGCTTCGTCGATTCCGAAGGTTTTGAAACATTTTTTTTGATAAAAATCAGGGAAATCCCACTCAATTCTATGGATTAAGCATTTGTTTTGCCCGTCTTACCAACGATTTAAACCAATGGCTTCATCCCTGCTGGACTTATCTGCTCTTCGAGAAAACTATACCAGGGGTATTCTGGACCAGAATACGGTACACGCTAATCCCCTCGAACAGTTCCGTCAGTGGTTTACCGAAGCCGCTTCTTCACAGCTTCCCGAACCTAACGCCATGCACCTGGCCACGGTTACAGCGGATGGTCAGCCCTCGGGCCGTATCGTGTTGCTGAAAACCGTAGACGAACGAGGCTTTGTCTGGTATACCAATTACGAAAGCAAAAAAGGTCAGGAACTGGCTTCTTCTGCCCGGGCGGCCCTCACGTTTTTCTGGGTTGAACTCGAACGGCAGGTACGCGTGGAAGGGATTGTTGAGAAAGTCTCCCCTGAAGAATCAGACGCCTATTTTGCGGTTCGTCCCCGAGGCAGTCAGATTGGAGCCTGGGCTTCGCCGCAAAGTAATATCATTGATAGTCGGGCAATCCTGGAAGCTCGCGAACAAAAAATGATGGATCGCTTTGCCAACCAGCCCATTCCTCGTCCCCCGCATTGGGGCGGTTACCGACTTTTACCCCGCCGGCTGGAATTCTGGCAGGGCCGGGCTTCCCGCCTCCACGACCGCATTCAGTACGAATGGACGGAAGACGAACGCTGGGCAATCGAACGCTTAGCTCCTTAAGTTCAACTTACTTAAATGATTCATAAATCTGGATCATTTGACGAGCCGTGCGTTCCCAGGTAAAAGGATGCACGGCTTTTTTTCCATCCTCAACTAGCTGATGGCGAAGCTTTTCGTCGGATAACAGTGCGGTTAATGCCTGAGCAATGGAGTCAGGAGCCTGTGGCTGAATGTATCGAGCCGCCGATCCCACTACTTCCCGTAACGAAGGCAAATCAGAACATACCAAGGGGACGCCTGCCGCCAGAGCTTCCAAAGCGGGGGCACTAAAACTTTCTCGTAACGACGGATAGACCATCACGGAAGCTAATTGATACAGGGCCGGTACATCCTCATGAGCTACGTTTTCGAGTGCTAGTATTCGTGAACGCAATCGAACGTGTGAGCCTAAAGCGGCATTGAGTAAGGATTCTGGGGTATCCAATAGTGCAAGCGATACCTCCGAAAATGCTTCCGCTAGTTGTGAAAAGGCTTCTATTAAACCCGTCAGATTTTTCTTAGGATCCGTACTCCCTAACCCTAATACGTACGATTGGGGTAAGCGGTAACGCGTTTGGACGTACTGCTGTCGTTCGGGTACTACCGTCTGAAAGGCTTCGTTTACACCGTTGTAGACTACCTGTACACAGTCGGAATTCACTTTAGGAAATTTCTGCAAAATCCGCTGTTTCTCGTCTTCCGACACCGTTATGACGCGTTCGGCCTGGTCGACTACCCGGGGCACAATCCAACGCCGATAGCGATTACTCAACTGCTGAAAGCGGGTTTCCGTCTTTCGGCGATCTTCCATGAAATTAATATGGTGCAGATTGAGTATAAGGGGCACTTCCCTACGGACGGGAGCAGTATTGGCAGTACTGTGCAAGACGTGAATCTGAAACCGACGCATGTAACGCGGTAATTGTACTTGCTCCCAATGCAGATAGTTATACCCGGGGATTTCTACCACGTGGAAATTGGGAGCCTCGGCCAAACAATCCCGGTCGGCATCGGGCCGGGCAAAAATAAAGTACTCATTACGCCGGTCGATCTTTTGTAACGCGTGAATTAAATCCAGGGCTACAAAGTCAGAACCGTGCTTTTGGGGGTCAAATAAGCGTTGGGCCTCGATACCAATTTTCATAGTCCCACTACCGGAGCATAGGTTAAAGTTGTGAAGGAGCGTCAAAGCTAATCATAAGCTTGTGGGAATTTTTTACTATTTTTATATGTTTATACATATATTGTAAAAACATATAACTCATACTATCAGTGAGTATAAAGTAATTCCCTCAACGTCAGTCGATTACTTTACATTTGATTAATATATTCCTAACCGATATGGATTTACACGCTCTTAAAAATCTAACGGATTCTTATTCATCCACTCAATCCATGCCCGTATTGTTTATGGGGCATGGATCACCGATGAATGGTATAGAAGACAATCTTTTCAGCCAAAGTTGGCGGGAACTGGGCCAGCAATTACCCCGCCCTACGGCCGTACTGGTTATTTCAGCTCACTGGCTTACTAGGGGTACACACGTGACGGCTATGGAGACTCCACCGACTATTCATGATTTCAGAGGCTTCCCCCAGGAACTTTTTGACGTGCAGTATCCTGCTCCGGGCAGCTTACCCATAGCCCTGGAAACCCAGCGTCTCATCACGAGCACCCACGTAGGATTAGATCACGACTGGGGCCTGGATCATGGTTCCTGGAGCGTCGTTCGTCACATGTATCCCGACGCCAACATTCCGGTACTGCAACTCAGCATCGATTACAATCAACCCGCTAGCTATCACTACGCTCTAGCTAAAGAATTAGCTGCCTTACGCAAAAAAGGAGTTTTAATTCTGGGTAGCGGCAATATGGTCCATAACCTGCGAATGGTTGCCTGGGAACACCTCAATAAACCCGAGTACGGCTACGATTGGTCCATTGCCATAAATGAAGCGTTTAAAAAACACATTGTTTCCGGTGATCATGACGTGCTGATTCAGTACGAAAAGCTGGGACCGGTTGCTCAACTGGCCATCCCAACGCCGGACCATTACTATCCCCTGCTCTATACCCTCGGACTGCAAACATCAGCCGATGAGGTCCATTTTTTCAATGACAAAGTCGTTGGTGGCTCCCTGACCATGACCTCGGTCCTGCTCACCTAGTTCTTCCAAAAGCATTTTATTCAACTTTAGAATGCTTTTTAACGTTTCAATAGCGTTATAATATTAAATAAAGTGTAAATCGTTAGATTCATTTCTGATTTATAAAATCAAAACGCCGATGGCTTACAGTACGATCTCTGGAAACCACCGGCGTCTATGATCCCTTTTTATCGCCTACACTTAAATCAGCGAGGACAGATTTTTCACACCGATCTGGCGGTAATTAGTATACCCTTCCCCAAATTCTACCCCAATCTGATGCCCCAGCTCCCGCCAGCGGGCCACCAGAAAATCCATAAATTCTTTGCTGGAGATATACGAAGACGGTTCGTCGCTGTCTGGATTAAAGAATTGACTGCGATAGGCCTTAATACTCTCTACTTTCTGTTGCCAGTAATCCGAAATATCGACGACGACATCTGGCTTAATATACCGATCCTGGATATAGTGAAAAACCTGTTTCGCTCGCCACGGAGCCTGGGGCGTACCATCCGGTTCGAACGTTTCGATGCGACGCAGACCGCTCAGAAAATGAGCAGTTTCGGCCACAGCCGCCGCTTTTCCATGGTCGGGATGCCGATCATCGATGGCATTCGCAATCAGAATTTCGGGTTGATACCGACGAATAACTTCCACAACTTTCAACTGATGAGCTTCGTCATTGACGAAAAAGCCATCACGAAATCCTAAGTTCTCACGAGCCGAAAGGCCCAACATTCGAGCTGCATCGGCTGCTTCCTGTAATCGAATTTCAGGCGTTCCCCGCGTACCAAGTTCTCCTTGGGTGAAATCGACAATGCCTACCTTTTTGCCATTAGCCACTTCCATGGCCATCAAACCGCCGCAGGACATTTCTGCATCGTCGGGGTGAGCGGCCAATACCAATAGATCTAATTTCATTAGCGTATACGCAATTTTTGCCCGATTTGCAGTCGGGTCGTTCGTAATCCATTTAATTCTTTGATGCGACCAATGGTGATGCCTGAACGTCGGGAGATTTCGTCCAGTGTATCACCCTTTCGCACGGTATACCAATCCGTTTCCCGGTATTCTACTTCTTCCTCTTCGCTATCGCCTTCCGCCTGCACTTCATCAAATTTACGACCCGTGACGTAAGCAAATACCCGGGGCGTCAGAATATACTGATTGAAGCGAATCATGTTTTCTGGAAAGGCAAAGATTTCCAGCGGATTAAACGGATGACCTTCGTAACGAAGCTCAAAGTGCAAATGTGAACCCGTACTTCGCCCGGTATTTCCTCCTAATCCAACAATCTCTCCAGCCTTTACGAGTTGTTTGGGCTGAACCAGCTGCTTGGATAAATGGCCATACACGGTTTCTAAACCGTTATAATGCCGTACCACTACGTAGCGGCCAAATCCCCTACTATCGTAACTTACTACCCGTACCTGGCCATCGAAGGCCGTTTTTACAGGGTCTCCGGTTTGCAGGTTCAGATCAATGCCCTTATGCCAGCGAATTCGTCTCCAACCGAAGGCTGATGTGGGTCGACCCGTTTCCATGGGGGCTGACCAATACTGCTGACGAGTCGAGTCATACAGCTGAAGGGAAATAGCGGCGTCAAAGTTCCGAATATCGTACCCGTACGGATTGACGTGGTGTTCATCCCACACCCGATACCGCTCACTGACCTTCGCCCAGCTTTCTGAATCATGCGGTCGAATTTCCTGAATCGTCTCCACCACTAACTGATCATTCTGTAACTGAGCGGCCACCATGGTATCCACTACACTCCTAACCAAGGGGTTTAGTACTTTATGCGGCTCAAAGGGTTGTTGCGAATGAAGCAGGGGAACGGGTTCCATCCGGGCGGGAAGGCTGGAAACGGAAGAATTAACTTTAGCTTTAATAGCCGGAGTTTTTTTGAAAACTCCCTTTTCCTGGGCGGAACCCACCAATGCAGAAATCCAACACAGGGAAAAAAGAACGCTTTTGATTATATTTTGAAAAAACATCTGAACCTCTCAACAGGCGACCCCGGAGCCGCGAATGCTACCATAATTCATAAATTCAACTATCCGGAAGGGGGGAAATACTAAAAAACCGCAGGCACGCATGCCTGCGGTTGCTGGCGAAAACCAATGGGCTTATTTAACCCGCAATTTTTTACCAATGCTCAGGTTACTATTCCGTAATCCATTCAGTCGCTTCAACTGGGATACGGAAACGCCTGAACGATGAGCAATGTCGTATAGCGTATCGCCTTTACGTACGCGGTACCAGCGAATCTGACGGTGCTGTTTGGATTTCTCACCCGTGTTGTACTCGTACTGAACCCGATTTCCGCCGCCCCGCAGATAATCCCAAGCTTTAGACGTTAGCAGGTAACGGTCGGACTTAATTACGTTTTCCGGAAATTTATAAACCTCCAACGGGTTAAAAGGATTCCCTTCATACCGCAATTCATAGTGAAGGTGTGCTCCAGTACTCCGGCCCGTGCTCCCCCCTAGTCCAATCTTTTCACCCGCTTTTACAAATTGTCCCGACTGTACTAACTGGGAAGACAAGTGACCATATAACGTTTCTAAACCGTTATAATGCCGGATAACGATATAACGCCCGTAGCCACTGCCATCAAAACTAACGACCCGTACCTGTCCATCAAAAGCAGCAAATACATCATCACCCGTAT